>NZ_JBFULI010000031.1:0-69271 GCF_056400405.1 Pseudomonas sp. P5_B3
CCCAATGAAACAAGGGACATCAGCTCAACGATGGTCGAAAACAACAGCTCACGCGGGTACTGGCGTTGACGGTGTTCTTCAAACACCTGATCAACCCATTCGGCAGGAACAGCCTGCTCCAGTATCAATTTCGTCATGACACTGGCCGGTGTCTTTTTTTCAAACCGCGCTAGAACTTCTGCCCACATCGTTTTCGTCACCCTGACTGGTTTTTAGGGGATTCTAAACGAAGACCTTGAAAGGGCTGGCTCTTACAGCGGGTCACTTTGGAAAAGCCCCAAAGTAACCAAAGGGCTCTTGCCCCTGACGTTCGGTGCCTCGCTGTGGCTCGGCATGCCCTCGCTCCGGTCCTGCTCCGTGGGCCCGCCGCCATCGGCCATCCATGGCCGGCGGCGGCTAACCCGGCATCCATGCCGGGTTGCCCACTGCGCAGAACCTCCACTCGGCCTCACGAGGGGGCGTACACCGCAAAAGCGCCCGAGGCGGCCTACCGGCCGGCCTGGTTGTTGGTTGAGTTCGCTGCAGAATTTCGATCGGCCGGCAGACCGCCATCGCGAGCAGGCTCGCTCCCACAGAAAAGCAAAAGCAGAGCAGCCCACACCACCGCGTCGCTTCTCACCACTCATCAGGTCGAGCGTTAGCTCGCCTGCAGCTTTTGATCTTGATCCACCCGCCCCCTCGGCAGGCTGAGCGGAGGTGTTTATCCGGGGTTTGGCGCGCAGCGCCGTTCGACGCAGTCGAACTCATTGCATGTAGGTCGAAGCGAAGCCGACCGGAGGGCAATGCCCCCGGATGAATACCGCAGCGAAGGAACGCCGAGCCTAAGCGAGGGGCCGTACGTAAGGGGCGAGACCTTTGGTTACTTTGGGGCGTTTGCCAAAGTGACCCGCTGTAAGAGCGGAACCATAAGCCGCCGTTACCGCAGGAATGGATATGTACGCGATAAACAAAAGACAGGTCGGCTGCCAGGCCGCCTTCGCGAGCAGGCTCGCTCCTACAGTAAATCGGTACATCCACGAAATTCGGGTCGATTACCGCCCAATAAAAAATGCCCCGATCTCTCGACCAGGGCATTTCCATTCAACACAACTTAAACAGTCAAACCGAACGCTTAGTGCGAAACCGCCCCACTCGCCCCCAACCCGGTCTGCGAACGAACAAACTGCGGGAAGAACAGCGCCCGCTCATTGTCAGCCGCAGTCGACTTGTCGGTAACCGAGAAGAACCAGATCCCGACAAAGGCAATCATCATCGAGAACAACGCCGGATACTCATACGGGAAGATGGCTTTCTCGTGATGCATGATCTGCACCCAGATGGTCGGGCCAAGGATCATCAGGCCTACAGCACTGATCAGGCCCATCCAGCCGCCGATCATCGCACCGCGAGTGGTCAGTTTTTTCCAGTACATGGAAAGCAGCAGCACCGGGAAGTTGCAGCTCGCCGCGATGGAGAACGCCAGGCCGACCATGAACGCGATGTTCTGGCTTTCGAACAGAATGCCCAGAATGATGGCCAACACACCCAAAGCAACGGTGGTGATCTTCGAAATACGAATCTCATCCTTCTCGTTGGCCTTGCCCTTCTTGATAACGCTGGCATACAGGTCGTGGGACACCGCCGACGCACCGGCCAGGGTCAGACCGGCCACTACTGCCAGAATAGTCGCGAACGCCACGGCCGAGATGAAGCCCAGGAAAATGCTGCCACCGACCGCGTTGGCCAGGTGCACCGCCGCCATGTTGTTGCCACCGAGCAACGCGCCGGCCGCGTCTTTGAAGGCCGGATTGGTGCTGACCAGCAGGATCGCGCCGAAGCCGATGATGAAGGTCAGGATGTAGAAGTAACCAATGAAGCCGGTTGCGTACAGCACGCTCTTGCGGGCTTCCTTTGCGTCACTCACGGTGAAGAAGCGCATCAGGATGTGCGGCAGGCCAGCGGTACCGAACATCAATGCCAGGCCGAGGGAGAACGCCGAGACCGGATCTTTCACCAGGCCACCAGGGCTCATGATCGCTTCACCTTTAGGGTGAACCTTGATCGCTTCGGAAAACAGCAGGTTGAAGTCGAAGTTGACGTGTTTCATCACCATCAGCGCCATGAAGGAAGCGCCGGACAGCAACAGGACCGCCTTGATGATTTGCACCCAGGTGGTCGCCAGCATGCCGCCGAACAACACGTAAAGGCACATCAACACGCCCACCAGGATCACCGCGACGTGATAGTCGAGACCGAACAGCAGCTGGATCAGCTTACCGGCACCGACCATCTGGGCGATCAGGTAGAACGCCACCACCACCAGCGAACCGCAGGCCGACAGTGTGCGGATCTGGGTTTGCCCCAGGCGGTAGGACGCCACGTCGGCAAAGGTGTACTTGCCCAGATTACGCAGACGCTCGGCGATCAAGAATAGAATGATCGGCCAACCCACCAGGAAGCCGATCGAATAGATCAGTCCGTCATAGCCGGAAGCGAACACCAGCGCGGAAATCCCCAGGAACGAGGCGGCCGACATATAGTCGCCGGCAATCGCCAGACCGTTCTGGAACCCGGTGATCTTGCCGCCCGCCGCGTAGTAGTCGGCCGCCGACTTGTTGCGCTTGGAGGCCCAGTAAGTAATGCACAGGGTTGCACCGACGAACACCACGAACATCAGGATCGCGGCGACGTTGAGAGGTTGTTTATGCACTTCACCGGTCAGGGCTTCTGCCGCCCAGGCGCCCGGTGCTAAAGCCGCGATGCTCAATAGAGCCAGTAGACGCCGGATCATTGCTGAGCCTCCTTGAGAATCGCATTGTTCAGGTCGTCAAACTCGCCATTGGCACGTCGTACGTAGATACCGGTCAGGACGAAGGCCGAAACAATCAGCCCGACGCCGATCGGTATGCCCCAGGTAATCGAAGACTCGGGACTGATTTTCGTCCCCAACACTTGCGGCCCGTAAGCAATTAAAAGGATGAAGGCGGAGTAAAGCCCTAGCATGATCGCCGAAAGAATCCAGGCGAATCGTTCCCTCTTGCTAACCAGCTCCTTGAAGCGCGGGCTGTTTTGAATCGAGAGGTAAATGCTGTCGTTCATTGTTTTTATCCTCGCAGCACAGATTTAGTTGGAACGGTATCCACTCTATGCGGCTGCGGGGCAGGTTCCAGACGACCTTAGTCTTAGAACCACATGACGGATTCGCCAATTTCCAGCATGTACAAAACAACTGTGGGAGCGAGCTTGCTCGCGAAAGGGCCATAACATCCAACATCGTTGTTGTCTGTTACACCGCAATCGCGAGCAAGCTCGCTCCCACAGGGTAAAGCGAGGTGCCTGTTATTTAGTCCAGGCAGCCACACGATCAGGGTGTTTGGCGACCCAATCCTTCGCCGCCGCTTCAGGCTTGGCACCATCCTGGATCGCCAGCATCACCTGGCCGATTTCATCCTTGGATTCCCACTGGAAGTTCTTCAGGAACTTGGCCACTTCCGGCGCCTTGGCCTCCAGGCCCTTGCTGCCGATGCTGTTCACGGTTTCAGCCGCGCCGTACACGCCCTTCGGATCTTCAAGGAAGCGCAGTTTCCACTTGGCGAACATCCAGTGCGGCACCCAGCCGGTCACTGCGATGGATTCGTTTTTCTTCTCGGCACGGGTCAGCTCGGCGATCATGCCGGCGCCAGAACTGGCCTTGAGTTGATAGCCGGTCAGGTCGTAGTCCTTGATCGCCTGATCGGTCTTGAGCATCACGCCTGAACCGGCGTCGATGCCGACAATGCGGTTCTTGAAGGTGTCGTCGGTCTTGAGGTCGTCAATGGTCTTGGCCTTGACGTATTCCGGCACGATCAGGCCGATTTTCGCGTCCTTGAAGTTCGGGCCGTAATCGACGACCTGATCCTTGTTCTTCGTCCAGTAATCGCCGTGGGTCACTGGCAGCCAGGCCGACAGCATGGCGTCGAGTTTGCCGGTGGCCACGCCTTGCCACATGATCCCGGTGGCGACGGCTTGCAGCTTCACGTCATATCCGAGTTTCTGCCTGATCACTTCTGCGGCCACGTTGGTCGTGGCGACACTGTCAGACCAGCCGTCGACATAACCGATCGTCACTTCCTTGCCGGCGGCACTGGCCACGGTAGAGCTGATCGCCAGCACCAAAGCGGCACCTGCGCCCAAGAGTCGTCGCATCTTCATCGTTACTTCCCCGAAAGTGCTGCACTCGACGGATGCCGAGTCGCTTAAACGTATTGTTATGGTGCACAGCGCCCCCATCACGCCTAACCGCAAACTCGTTCGAACATCAGCGGAGTACTGACGCCTTCGATGATCAACCTGACGCTCTTGGCGACCTGCTCTGCCAGCGACCTCGAGGCAACGAGAAACGACATCAGAACGCCATTAATCTTGAGCGCGACCAACGCACCGCAGACTCCGCCCGAACATTGCATGTCAAAATCATGCGGGCCACCAAGCACACGGTAAATGCAGGTAACATGCGCCGCTTTGCTCCCACACGGCCTTTCCATGTCCGCGACATCCCGCTTCCCTTTTGCTGCTTATCTATTCGCTTGCCTGCTCGGGCTGTTTGCCCTGGGCGGCTTCTGGTACGACCTCGGTAAACCGGTGATATTGCCGGACGTGGCCAGCGCAACGCACAAGCTGCAATGCGCGTCCTACACACCGTTCGACAAGGATCAATCGCCGTTCGACCAGCCCTTCAAGCTGCGCCCCGAACGCATGGATGCCGACCTCGCGCTACTGTCCAAAAGCTTCGAATGCATCCGCACCTATTCCATGACCGGCCTCGAAGCCCTGCCGGAACTGGCGCGCAAGCATGGCTTGAAAATGATGATTGGCGCATGGGTGAACAGCAACCCGGTGGACACAGCCAAGGAAGTGGAGCTACTGATCGCCGAAGCCAACGCCAACCCGGACGTGGTTACTGCGGTAATCGTCGGCAACGAGGCCCTTTTGCGCAAGGAAGTCACCAGCAAGCAGTTGGTGAAACTGATTGAGCGAGTCAAAAGCCAAGTCAAACAACCCGTCACCTACGCTGACGTTTGGGAGTTTTGGCAAAAGCATCCCGAAATCGCTCCATCGGTGGACTTCGTGACTATCCATCTGTTGCCTTACTGGGGCGATTACCCTTGGGACGTCGAGGTCTCCCTGTCGCAACTTGCTGCTGTGCGCGAGTCGTTCAGCGGTATGTTCGCGCCCAAGGAAGTGTTTATCGGGGAAACCGGCTGGCCCAGTGAAGGCCGTCAACGAAGAATCGCTGTACCTAGCCGGGTCAACGAAGCCAGGTTCATTCGCGGCTTTGTCGCCATGGCCGAGCAACGGGGCTGGCACTACAACCTGATCGAAGCCTTCGACCAGCCATGGAAACGCGCCAGTGAAGGTGCAGTGGGTGGTTACTGGGGGCTGTTCGATGCCGATCGCCAGGACAAGGGCGTGCTGGCCGGGCCAGTGACAAACGTACCCTACTGGTCGCAATGGCTGGCGGTGGGTGGCTTGATCTTCATCGGCACGTTGCTGCTCGGCGGCCGGGTTCGCACGACGCGTTCGGCACTGTTGCTGCCCCTGCTCAGCGCATTGGCGGCCTGCTCGATTGGCGCCTGGGGTGACCTGGCACGGGTGACCACGCGCTTTACCAGTGAATGGTTGTGGGTCGGATTGCTGACCGCGCTGAATCTGTTGGTGCTGGCCCATGCCACGCTGACATTGAGTCCTCGCAGCGGTTGGCGCGGCCAGGCTTTCAACTGGCTGGAGCGCCGTGCTGGCTGGCTGGTTGCAACGACAGGTTTCGCTGCAGCCGTGATGATGCTGGAACTGGTATTCGACCCGCGTTATCGCAGCTTCCCGAGTGTCGCGTTCATCGTGCCTGCGCTGGTTTATCTGTGCCGCCCGGTGAATGTGCCGCGCCGCGAGGTTGCGTTGCTGACCTTCATCATCGGTGTCGGTATTGCGCCGCAGCTGTTTCGTGAAGGTTTGCAGAACCAGCAGGCCTGGGGCTGGGGGCTGGTGAGTGTGTTGATGGTGGCTGCGTTGTGGCGTTGCCTGCGGGTTCGCAAGGTTTAACACTTTAGCGACCTGACTGGCCTCATCGCGAGCAAGCTCGCTCCCACAGGGTTACTCAGTGAACGCAGAGTTTGTGTACGACAATGATCCTTGTGGGAGTGACCTGCTCGCGATGACGGACTATCAGGCGCTACGAGGCGCCCTGACCAACCGCAGCCCCGCAATCACCACCGCAAACACCGCCAGCGTCGTGTTGTACAACGCCAGCGCCGGAAACCCGAACGCCAGCGCCAGCACCGCCAGCCACCAGCCCGCCCGCCCCGGCACGACAAAGCCGATGATCGCCGCACCCAGCGCTGCCCAGCCCAGCACCCCGAAGTGGATCATCAGCCCCAGGTTCGATCGCACCTGGCATTCCCAGCGACTTGCCTCATCCACGCAAATGCCGACCCACTGCGCATCCTCCATGAAGCCATAACGCGCGCCATAACTGGCGGCCAGCCATACAGGCAGCAATACAAGCAGCAGAAACACGGGCAGACGGCGAGACATGAAACACTCCAATTGGCGAAAAACGGCGGCCAGCTTAATCGCCCGAAAGCGTTACGCAAGCGATAACAACTGTTAACTGGTCTTTCAATCGCGGCAAAGTGTATCGTCCAGCTACTACTATTGGGCAATCGGGCCTGTTTGGTGCCGATGGTTGGCACTTTGACGCAGATCCGATGGTCATAGCCTGCGAAATTCATTCGGCACCTTCCTCTAAGGGATTTAGTCATGCTCCGTTCCTTGCGCTTCGCCGCCCTGTTTGGCGGCCTTATTTTGAGTGCGTCCGCACTGGCGGTCGATATAGATGCCGCCAGTTATGGCTACCCCCTGACCAACCCGTTCGAGGCGACCATCGCGACCACGCCGCCGGACTTGCGTCCGGAGTTGCCCCTGGACGATGACATCGATCAGACAGTGCGCAGCGTCACCTTGCGTCCGGAACGGGCGTTCGAATTGCCGGATAATTTCTGGGCGGTCAAGAAACTCGACTACCGCATTGCCACGCAGGATCACGCCGCACCACTGATTTTCCTGATCGCCGGCACCGGCGCACGCTATGACAGCACCCTGAACGAATACCTGAAGAAGCTTTACTACAAAGCCGGCTACCACGTGGTGCAGTTGTCATCGCCCACCAGCTATGACTTCATGAGCGCTGCATCACGCTTCGCCACACCGGGTGTTTCCAAGGAGGACGCCGAAGACCTGTACCGGGTGATGCAGGCCGTGCGGGCACAAAACCCGAAACTGCCAGTCACCGATTACTACCTGACTGGCTACAGCCTGGGCGGACTGGATGCCGCTTTCGTCGCGCACCTGGACGAAACCCGCCGCAGCTTCAACTTCAAGAAAGTCCTGCTGCTCAACCCGCCGGTCAACCTCTACACCTCGATCACCAACCTCGACAAGCTGGTCCAGACCGAGGTCAAGGGCATCAACAACAGCACCACGTTCTATGAGCTGGTACTGAACAAACTGACCCGCTACTTCCAGCAGAAGGGCTACATCGACCTCAACGACGCCCTGCTCTACGACTTCCAGCAGTCCAAGCAGCAACTGTCCAACGAGCAGATGGCCATGTTGATCGGCACCTCGTTCCGCTTTTCGGCGGCCGACATTGCCTTCACTTCGGACCTGGTCAACCGTCGCGGCCTGATCACTCCACCCAAGTTCCCGATCACCGAGGGCACCAGCCTCACGCCATTCCTCAAGCGTGCGCTGCAATGCGACTTCGACTGCTACATCACCGAACAAGTGATCCCGATGTGGCGCGCCCGTACCGACGGCGGCAGCCTGCTGCAACTGATTGACCAAGTGAGCCTGTATGCGCTGAAGGATTATCTGCACGACAGCCCGAAAATCGCCGTCATGCACAACGCCGATGACGTGATCCTCGGCCCTGGCGACCTCGGTTTCCTGCGCCGGACCTTTGGCGATCGCCTGACCGTTTACCCGCTGGGCGGCCATTGCGGAAACATTAACTACCGCGTCAACAGCGACGCCATGCTGGAGTTCTTCCGTGGCTAAATACCTCCTGCTTTTCGCAGCGTTACTCTGTGCAGGCGTCGCCAATGCCGACAACAGCAAAGCCAACGCCCCCGTGGTCGTCGACAGTGATGGTTTCAAGGAACCGCTGAGCAAACTCAAATTCAACCCGGGTCTGGACCAGCGTGAGTTCGAGCGTTCAACCCTCAGCGCGCTGACCGTCTACGATCCGCTGGAAGAGTGGAACCGGCGCGTCTATCACTTCAACTACCGCTTCGATCAATGGGTGTTCCTGCCGGTGGTCAATGGTTACCGCTACGTCACCCCGAACTTCCTGCGCACCGGCGTCAGCAACTTCTTCAACAACCTCGGCGACGTGCCGAATCTGATGAACAGCCTGCTGCAACTCAAGGGCCAGCGCTCGCTGGAAACCACCGGGCGCCTGCTGCTCAACACCACCATCGGCATCGCCGGCCTGTGGGACCCGGCCACCGCCATGGGCCTGCCGCGCCAAAGCGAAGACTTCGGCCAGACCCTGGGCTTCTACGGCGTGCCGGGTGGCGCTTATTTAGTCCTGCCGATCCTCGGTCCGTCGAACCTGCGTGATACCGGCGGCCTGGTGGTGGATTACTCGGCCGAGAGTGCGATCAACTTCCTCAACGTGGCCGAAGTCAGCTCCAACCATCCGGAAGTGTTGATCCTGCGCGGCATCGACAAGCGCTACCAGACCACCTTCCGCTATGGCCAGACGAACTCGCCGTTCGAGTACGACAAAGTGCGTTACGTGTATACCGAAGCGCGCAAGTTGCAGATCGCCGAGTAATTCGGCCACACAAAAACCTGTGGGAGCGAGCTTGCTCGCGATGGCGGTGTTTCAGTCAACTTAGATGTTGAATGATATGGCCTCATCGCGAGCAAGCTCGCTCCCACATTTGTTATGTATGCTTGTAGGAAGAGTTCTGAATTCAACCCTTCAGGGCCTTCCAGATTTTGCTGACAGCCATGACGCCAACCAACACCACCGCCCCTGCGACAATCCCCGCCACACCATTAAGCAACACCGGCACGATAAATCCGCCGCCACCCGCCGCAGCACCGACACTTTCGACCCAGTGATGCACCACCGGCACACCGTGGGTCAGGATGCCGCCACCGACCAGAAACATCGCCGCCGTGCCGATCACCGACAGGCTCTTCATCATGTACGGCGCAGCACGCAGAATGGCGCCACCGATGCTTTTCGCCATCTGCCCGGGCTTTTGAGTCAACCAGAGTCCAAGGTCATCCAGCTTGACGATACCCGCCACCAGGCCATAGACGCCGATGGTCATGACGATTGCGATCCCAGACAGCACGATGACTTGCTGGCTCAACGGCGCACCGGCCACGGTGCCAAGGGTGATGGCAATGATTTCCGCCGAGAGAATGAAGTCGGTGCGGATCGCACCCTTGATCTTGTCCTTTTCGAACGCCACCAGATCCACCGCCGGGTCTGCCACCGCCTCGACCAGTTCAGCATGTTCGACCTGATCTTCGGCCTTGCTGTGCAGAAACTTGTGGGCGAGTTTTTCAAAGCCTTCGAAGCACAGATAGGCACCGCCGACCATCAACAACGGGGTGACCAGCCACGCAATGAACGCACTGATGGCCAGCGCCGACGGCACCAGGATCAGTTTATTGATGAACGAACCCTTGGCGACCGCCCAGACCACCGGGATTTCCCGCTCGGCACGCACGCCGCTGACTTGCTGGGCGTTGAGTGCCAGGTCGTCACCGAGTACGCCGGCCGTTTTCTTGGCGGCCATTTGGGTCATCAATGACACGTCGTCCAGTACGGCGGCGATGTCGTCAATCAGCACCAGCAAACTGCTTCCTGCCATGAATCGGGTTTCCTTCTGCAATGAATGCGCAGCAGCATAGCGCGGCGTCACGGGTCGCGGTGCATTCTTGAGCGCCGCGCGAGGCCGGTGATACCATGCGCAACCGCCAGAACAGGCAAGGAATCACCCGGTTTATGAGCACTATCCGCGAGCGCAACAAACAACTGATCCTGCGTGCCGCCAGTGAGGAATTCGCCGACAAAGGCTTCGCTGCGACCAAAACCAGCGACATCGCAGCCAAGGCGGGATTGCCCAAGCCCAACGTCTACTACTACTTCAAATCCAAGGAAAACCTCTACCGCGAGGTCCTGGAAAGCATCATCGAGCCCATCCTGCAGGCTTCGACACCGTTCAATCCGGACGGCGAGCCCGGTGAAGTGCTCAGCGGCTACATTCGCTCAAAAATCCGCATCTCCCGCGACCTGCCTTTCGCGTCCAAGGTGTTCGCCAGCGAAATCATGCACGGCGCGCCCCACCTGAGCAGCGATCTGGTCGAACAGCTCAATGGCCAGGCCAAACACAACATCGAGTGCATCCAGACCTGGATCGACCGCGGGCAAATCGCCCCCATCGACCCCAACCACCTGATGTTCAGCATCTGGGCCGCGACCCAGACCTACGCCGACTTCGACTGGCAAATCACCGCCATCACCGGCAAGGCCAAGCTGGATGAAGAAGATTACGAAGCGGCAGCGCAGACGATTATCCGGTTGGTGCTCAAGGGGTGTGAGCTGGACTGAGGGATTGAGTCGTCTGCATCGCGAGCAGGCTCACTCCTACATTTGGAACGCACTCCCCTGTAGGAGTGAGCCTGCTCGCGATCGAGGCGACACGGTCTCAGCTCAAACCCAGATCGCATCCCACAACGGATAGTCACCAAGCTTCTCCACCAGCCCAGCCCGCAACGGGTTGGCTACTACATATCGAGCCATCTTCACCAAATCCTCTTCCCGTCGCAGTGCCCGATCATGAAATCCTCTCTGCCAGAGACTGGTGGTTCGACCGGTAGACTGCTTCACGGCTTTGGTACTCATCGACTTGGTTTTCTGCATCAGCTCACTCAATGACCCCTTCTGCAACTCAATTAACCAATGAAAATGATCTGGCATGACCACCCAGGCCAACGAGCTTGCAAAGCCTAGATTCTGTGCGTTTCGAAATTGATCGACCACCAGCCTGCCCAAGGTGAAATCCTTGAAAACCGGGGCCCTGTGAAGCGTGTTGGTGGTTAACAGATAAATTCGACTGGTTTCGGCATAGCGGCCGATTCGCAATCGATTTGCGGCAGGTAAATCCGGCATTCCTTTGCCTCCCATGATCAGGTCATGAGAAGGCTAGCTCTGTGGATTCAAGTGGGTGGGGCACACTATTGACTGGATGTGTCTGATAGATAGCTATCGCGAGCAGGCTCACTCCTACAGGGGTTCTGGCATTCAGACAATTTTGTGTCCAACCACAAACCCTGTAGGAGCGAGCCTGCTCGCGATGGCATTAGGTCAGACGCTGCCGATCAAGCCACAACCCCCGCATCCGCCACCAACCCCAACGCCTCGATGGCATTGATCGCGCACTGCTCATCAACATCCGACAGATCGCCGCTGATCCCCACCGCCCCCAGCACATTTCCTTCCTGATCGCGAACCAGCACACCACCCGGTGCCGGCACCACGCTGCCCTGCCCCAGGCTGTTCAACGCGGCGATAAACGCCGGGCGTTGCTGGGCGTCCAGCGCCAGCAGGCGTGAACCCTTGCCCAGCGCGATGGCGCCCCAGGCTTTGCCGATGGCGACGTGCGGGCGCAGCAGGCTGGCGCCGTCTTCGCGTTGCAAGGCGATCAGATGCCCGCCGGCGTCCAGTACCGCAATGGTCAAGGGTGCCGCAGAGATTGCACGCCCTGCGGTGATGGCCTCGTTGACCAGGTTGACTGCGACTTTCAAGGTTAAAGCGCTCATGGTGCCGTCCTCATTTTGTTTTTCGGAAAGCCGGTGGGCTGCGCCGTTGTGCCGCAGCCCGATGCAACAAATAGAACACAATGAATTATTTTTTTGTATACAATAATTATCGAAAGGCGCCACATGCGACGAAAAGCCACAGTAGAACGGGCTTCCGACGAATGAAACAAGCGCTTGAGAAAATGGATTGACCTGCGCCGTCCGCCGTGAATACACTCTGCGCAAAGCCACTTGTATACAATTACAAAACGTAAAGAGGCACAAAACCATGAGCAAAATGAGAGCAATCGAAGCCGCCGTTCTGGTGATGCGCCGTGAAGGGGTCGATACCGCTTTTGGCATCCCGGGTGCCGCCATCAACCCGCTGTACTCCGCCCTGCAAAAGGTCGGCGGCATCGATCACGTACTCGCTCGCCACGTTGAAGGCGCCTCGCACATGGCCGAGGGCTACACCCGCACCAAGGCCGGCAACATCGGCGTGTGCATCGGTACTTCCGGCCCTGCCGGCACCGACATGGTCACCGGGCTCTACAGCGCCTCGGCCGACTCGATTCCAATCCTCTGCATCACCGGGCAAGCACCCCGCGCCCGTATGCACAAGGAAGACTTCCAGGCTGTCGATATCACCACCATCGTCAAGCCAGTCACCAAGTGGTCGACCACCGTCATGGAACCGGGCCAGGTGCCTTACGCGTTCCAGAAAGCCTTCTACGAAATGCGCTCCGGCCGTCCAGGCCCGGTGCTGATCGACTTGCCGTTCGACGTGCAGATGGCCGAAATCGAGTTCGACATCGACGCCTATCAGCCACTGCCGCTGGCCAAGCCGAGCGCTACCCGCGTTCAAGTGGAAAAAGCCTTGGCCATGCTGGATCAGGCCGAGCGTCCATTGCTGGTGGCCGGTGGCGGCATCATCAACGCCGATGCCAGCGATCTGCTGGTAGAGTTCGCCGAGCTGACCGGCATTCCGGTTATCCCGACCCTGATGGGCTGGGGCACCATCCCGGACGATCATCCACTGATGGTGGGCATGGTTGGTCTGCAGACTTCGCACCGCTACGGCAACGCAACCATGCTCAAATCCGACGTTGTGCTCGGCGTGGGCAACCGTTGGGCCAACCGCCACACCGGTTCGGTTGACGTGTACACCGAAGGCCGCAAGTTCATTCACGTTGATATCGAACCGACCCAGATCGGCCGCGTGTTCACTCCGGACCTGGGCATCGTTTCCGACGCCGCTGCCGCGCTGACCGTGTTCATCGAAGTCGCTCGCGAATGGCAAGCCGCCGGCAAGCTGAAGAACCGCAGTGCCTGGCTGCAAGACTGCCAGCAGCGTAAAGCCAGCCTGCAACGCAAGACTCACTTCGACAATGTGCCGGTCAAGCCGCAACGGGTTTATGAAGAAATGAACCAGGTGTTCGGTAAAGACACCTGCTACGTCAGCACCATCGGTCTGTCGCAGATTGCCGGCGCGCAGTTCCTGCACGTCTACAAGCCGCGTCACTGGATCAACTGCGGTCAGGCAGGCCCGTTGGGCTGGACCATTCCGGCAGCGCTCGGCGTGGTCAAGGCTGATCCGAACCGTAAAGTCGTGGCCCTGTCGGGGGACTATGACTTCCAGTTCATGATCGAGGAATTGGCCGTGGGTGCGCAGTTCAAGCTGCCGTACATTCATGTTGTGGTGAACAACTCGTACCTGGGTCTGATCCGTCAGGCACAGCGCGGTTTCGACATGGACTACTGCGTGCAGCTGTCCTTCGACAACCTGAATGCCCCGGAACTCAACGGTTACGGTGTCGACCACGTCGCGGTGGCCGAAGGCCTCGGTTGCAAGGCGCTGCGTGTGTTCGAACCGGCTCAGATCCAGCCCGCCTTGCGCAAGGCCCAGGAGCTGATCGAAGAGTTCAAGGTGCCGGTGATCGTCGAGATTATTCTGGAGCGTGTGACCAACATTTCCATGGGTACCGAGATCAACGCCGTCAACGAGTTCGAAGACCTGGCGCTGGTCGGCGACGACGCACCGACTGCGATTTCGTTGCTTGATTAACTTGTAGGATCGTTCCCGCATCTTGTGGGAGCGAGCTTGCTCGCGATTGCGTAGTGCCATTCAGCATTCATGTCGACTGACACACCGCTATCGCGAGCAAGCTCGCTCCCACAGGGATCCGGGGCCGCTCACCATACATACTCAGGAGACCACCATGCCGCGTTTCGCAGCCAACCTGTCCATGCTGTTCACCGAACAGGACTTTCTCGCCCGTTTCGAAGCGGCCGCCAAGGCCGGCTTCAGTGGTGTCGAATACCTGTTCCCGTACGACTTCAGCTCCGCCGAAATCAAGGCCCAGCTCGACGCACACGGCCTGACCCAAGTGCTGTTCAATCTGCCGGCCGGTGACTGGGCCAAGGGTGAGCGCGGTATAGCGTGCCTGCCGGACCGGGTTGAAGAGTTCCGTGCCGGTGTCGACCTGGCCATCGCTTACGCACAAGTGCTGGGCAACACCCAGGTCAACTGCCTGGCCGGTATTCGTCCGCAGGGCCTTGACGATGCCACCGCGCAGAAGACCTTCGTCGCCAACCTCAAGTACGCGGCCGACAAGCTGCACGCGGCGGGTATCAAGCTGGTGATGGAAGCGATCAACACCCGTGACATTCCAGGCTTCTACCTGAATAACACGGCGCAAGCCCTGTCGATTCGCGAGCAGGTCGGCAGCGCCAACCTGTTCCTGCAATACGACATCTATCACATGCAAATCATGGAAGGCGATCTGGCCCGCACCCTGCAATCGCACCTGGGCGAGATCAACCATGTGCAGCTCGCGGACAACCCGGGGCGCAATGAACCAGGCACCGGTGAAATCAACTACCGCTTCCTGTTCGAACACCTGGACCGCATCGGTTATCAGGGCTGGGTCGGTTGCGAATACAAGCCGCTGACCACCACTGAAGCGGGCCTGGGCTGGTTGAAAACCCATAACGCGATCTGACACAAATCCCTGTGGGAGCGAGCTTGCTCGCGATGAGGCCGGCACATCCAACATCWATGTTGACTGGCACTCCGCAATCGCGAGCAAGCTCGCTCCCACAAAAGCAGTACTCCCCTATTTGCTTGAAGCAGCAATAAAAACAAGAGGATTTTCTCATGGCTAAAATCGGATTTATCGGCACCGGCATCATGGGCCACCCAATGGCAGCGAACCTGCAGAAAGCCGGTCACAGCCTGTTCCTGTCGGCCCACCACGACCCTGCGCCTGCCGACCTGATCGCCGCTGGCGCCGTTGCCCTGGCGAACCCGAAAGAAGTCGCCCAGGAAGCTGAATTCATCATCGTCATGGTGCCGGATACCCCGCAGGTCGATGACGTGCTGTTCCGCGCCGATGGCGTTGCCGCCGGTGTTGGCAAAGGCAAAGTCGTCATCGACATGAGTTCGATCTCGCCGACCGCCACCAAGGCTTTCGCGGCCAAAATCAACGAAACAGGCGCGCAATACCTCGACGCCCCGGTATCCGGCGGTGAAGTCGGCGCCAAGGCTGCGACCCTGAGCATCATGGTCGGCGGCGATGCCGACGCCTTCGAACGCGCACTGCCGCTGTTCCAGGCTATGGGCAAGAACATCACCCTGGTCGGTGGCAACGGCGACGGTCAGACCGCCAAGGTGGCCAACCAGATCATCGTGGCCCTGAACATCCAGGCGGTGGCAGAAGCCCTGCTGTTCGCTTCGAAAAACGGTGCCGATCCAGCCAAGGTACGTGAAGCACTGATGGGCGGTTTCGCGTCCTCGAAGATCCTCGAAGTACACGGCGAGCGCATGATCAAGGGCACCTTCGATCCAGGCTTCCGCATCAGCCTGCACCAGAAGGACCTGAACCTGGCCCTGCAAGGCGCCAAGGAGCTGAACATCAACCTGCCGAACACCGCCAACACCCAGCAAGTGTTCAGCACCTGCGCGGCCATCGGTGGCAGCAACTGGGACCACTCGGCGCTGATCAAGGGTCTGGAACACATGGCGAACTTCTCGATTCGCGATAAGAAGTAAGCCCTGCCCCACACCGCTTCAAACCTGTAGGAGTGAGCCYGCTCGCGATGAAATCACCGCGGTGTACCTGATGCACCGCGGTGCCTGGATCGCGAGCAGGCTCACTCCTACAGAGATCAGAGTTGCCCTTTCGAATAACAAGAATTCCGGGAGCCCGCCATGTCGGTCGATCCGCAACAATTGCTGCGCGAGCTGTTTGCCACAGCCATCGACGCGGCGCATCCGCAACAAGTCCTCGAAGCCCATTTGCCTGCCGACCGCAGCGGTCGCGTGATCGTCATTGGCGCCGGCAAAGCCGCCGCCGCCATGGCCCAAGTGGTCGAGCGCTGCTGGCAGGGTGAAGTCTCTGGCCTGGTGGTGACCCGCTACGGTCACGGCGCCCCTTGCGAAAAAATCGAAGTGGTCGAAGCCGCGCATCCGGTGCCGGACGCTGCTGGCCTGGCCGTGGCCAAGCGCGTGCTGGAACTGGTCAGCGACCTCAGCGAAAACGACCGCGTGATCTTCCTGCTCTCCGGCGGTGGCTCTGCCCTGCTGGCCCTGCCGGCGGTCGGCATCACCCTGGCCGACAAGCAGTCGATCAACAAAGCCCTGCTCAAGTCGGGCGCGACCATCGGCGAGATGAACTGCGTGCGCAAGCACCTCTCGGCGATCAAGGGCGGCCGCCTGGGCAAGGCCTGCTGGCCGGCCACTGTCTACACCTACGCGATTTCCGATGTGCCGGGCGACCTCGCCACGGTCATCGCCTCCGGCCCTACCGTGGCCGACCCGAGCACGTCGGCGGAAGCTCTGGCGATCCTCAAACGCTACGCCATCGAGGTTCCGGCCTCGGTGCGCGCCTGGCTGCAAAGCCCCGAGTCGGAGACGGTCAAACCCGGCGACCCGAGCCTGGCCCGCAGTCATTTCCAGTTGATCGCCCGCCCGCAGCAATCCCTTGAAGCGGCGGCAGTGAAATGCCGTCAGGCCGGGTTCAGTCCGCTGATCCTCGGTGACCTTGAAGGCGAATCACGCGAGGTGGCGAAAGTCCACGCCGGCATCGCACGACAAATCGTACTGCACGGCCAACCGCTGGCGGCGCCCTGCGTGATTCTCTCGGGCGGTGAAACTACCGTCACCGTGCGCGGCAATGGCCGTGGCGGGCGCAACGCCGAGTTCCTGCTGAGTCTGACCGACAGCCTCAAAGGGCTGTCCGGCGTCTACGCGCTGGCCGGCGACACCGACGGCATCGACGGCTCCGAAGACAACGCCGGTGCGATCATGACCCCGGACAGCTACGCCCGCGCTGCAGCAAAGGGTCTGAGCGCCAGCGACGAGTTGGACAACAACAACGGTTACGGCTACTTCGAGGCGCTGGACGCCCTGATCGTCACCGAGCCGACCCGCACCAACGTCAACGACTTCCGCGCCATTCTGATCCTTGAGAGCACCAAACATGACGCCTGATAAAAAGGTCAAAATCCTCGCCACCCTCGGCCCGGCTACCGACGGCATCGACGCCATCCGTGAGCTGGTGCTGGCCGGGGTCAACATCTTCCGCCTGAACTTCAGCCACGGCGATCACGCCGACCACGCCCAGCGTTTTCAGTGGATCCGTGAAGTCGAGCGCCAGCTGAATTATCCATTGGGCATTCTGATGGACCTGCAAGGCCCGAAACTGCGGGTCGGCAAGTTTGCCGAAGGCAAGGTGCAACTGGTGCGCGGCCAGGCCTTGCGCCTGGACCTGGATGCCACGCCGGGCGATGAGCGCCGGGTCAACCTGCCGCACCCGGAAATCATCGCCGCACTGGAGCCGGGCATGGACCTGCTGCTGGACGACGGAAAATTGCGCCTGCGGGTAGTGACCAAGTACGCCGACGCCATCGACACCACCGTGCTCAATGGCGGCGAGCTGTCGGACCGCAAAGGCGTGAACGTACCGCAAGCGGTGCTCGACCTGAGCCCGCTGACCGCCAAGGATCGCCGCGACTTGACCTTCGGTCTGCAGCTGGGTGTGGACTGGGTGGCGCTGTCGTTCGTGCAACGTCCCGATGACATCCGCGAAGCCCGCTCCCTGATCGGCGACAAGGCGTTCCTGATGGCCAAGATCGAGAAGCCCTCGGCCGTCGAACAACTGCGCGAGATCGCCGAATTGAGCGACGCGATCATGGTCGCCCGTGGTGACTTGGGTGTGGAAGTGCCGGCCGAAAGCGTGCCGCAGATCCAGAAGAACATCATCAGCACCTGCCGCCAGCTCGGCAAGCCGGTGGTGGTGGCGACGCAGATGCTGGAGTCGATGCGCTTCTCACCGGCGCCAACCCGCGCGGAAGTCACCGATGTCGCTAACGCGGTGGCCGAAGGTGCGGATGCGGTGATGCTGTCGGCGGAAACCGCGTCCGGCGAATACCCGCTCGAAGCCGTACAGATGATGAGCAAGATCATCCGCCAGGTGGAAAACGGTCCGGACTATCAGACTCAACTCGACGTCAGCCGACCGAAAGCCGAGGCGACCGTTTCCGACGCGATCAGCTGCGCCATTCGCCGCATCAGTAACGTTTTGCCGGTGGCGGTGCTGGTCAACTACAGCGAGTCCGGCGCGTCGAGCCTGCGCGCGGCGCGGGAGCGGCCGACGGTGCCGATCCTCAACCTGACACCGAACCTGCAGACCGCCCGTCGCCTGAGCGTGGCGTGGGGCGTGCACTCGGTAGTCAACGATCGCCTGCGGCAGGTCGATGAAGTCTGCTCCACGGCACTGGAGATCGCCCAGGCCCAGGGCATGGCGCAGCGTGGCGACACACTGTTGATCACAGCAGGTGTGCCGTTTGGGCAACCGGGGTCGACTAACTCTTTGCGTATCGAGACATTGATCTAGCGCCTGTACCGGCCTCATCGCGAGCAAGCTCGCTCCCACAGTTGATTTGTGTACGACACAAATACAATAACTGAGCAAAGACTCAATGTGGGAGYGAGCTTGCTCGCGATCAGCCGGGGTCGCGCTCGACCAACTCGGTCCCACTGACTTTCAGAACTGCCATGCCTGCCAACCATTTCAACACCCACTGCCCCGACTGGGCCGAAGCATTGCTCAACGGCTTCAGCCAGATCTTTCTCCAGCGCAATCCGCTGTGCGGTCTGCTGTGCGTCCTGGCCATTTTGTTCACTGCGCCCGCCTTGCTCGGCGGCGCCTTGCTCGGAGGTGTCGCCGGGCTGTTCACCGCGCAACGCCGCAACTATGCCAAGGCTGATCGTCAGGCCGGGTTGTTCAGCTACAACGGCGTCCTGCTCGGACTGTTACTGAGCCTGTATTTCCCCTGGTCGGCGATGATGCCGCCACTGATTCTGGCCGCCGGAGGCCTGAGCGCGATGGTCACCCAGCAGTGGCTCAAGCGCGTCCGGTTCAGCCAATGCCTGCCCGCCTACACCGCGCCCTTCGTCGGGCTGGGCTGGTTGCTGCTGTGTTTCGCCACGCCCTCGACAGAGGCGCACTTGATCGAAGTCAGCACCCTGAACATGCTCGCCGCCCCCCTCAAAGGCATTGGCCAGGTGATGTTCCTCGGTCATCCGCTGGCCGGTGCGATGATTGCCGCCGGTTTGCTGATCGCTGATCGCCGCGCATTCTGTTGGGCAGTGCTGGCGTCTGTCGCGGGCATGGGCTGGAGCCTGCTGCACCACGACTTCTACACCGCACTGCTCGGCCTCGGTGGCTATAACGCCGTACTCGCCGCCCTCGCCTTCAGCTCGCAGCGTCGCCAACCGTGGCTGCCGCTGGTTGGCATTGGCCTGGCGCTGTTGCTGACGCCGGTGTTTGCCGCCATCGGTCTGCCAACGCTGACCGCTCCGTTCATTCTTGCCTGCTGGCTGATCCGCAGCGTCGTGCAAATGCTCGGCAAAGCCACGGTCGAAAGCGCGCCTTGCGCTCCCGGGGAGAATCAACCTAGGCTGCGCTGATTTGCGGCCAAGGCGATGTGCATGAACAGCAACGACACGTGGCGTAATCGCCTGTACGTGATTATTTTCCAGACCGACACCGTCGCCGGGCGACGCTTCGACACCAGCCTGTTGCTGATCATCCTCGCCAGCCTGGTGGTGGTGATTCTGGACAGCATCGATGACGTCCACCAGAACTACGCCAACCTGCTTGCGTACATCGAGTGGGGCTTCACGATAATTTTCCTGGGCGAGTACATCCTGCGCCTGTACTGCTCGCCCAAACCGCTGCACTACGCGTTCAGCTTCTATGGTCTGGTGGATCTACTGGCCATCGTGCCCGGCATCCTCGCGCTGTATTACAGCGATGCCCAGTACCTGCTGATCATCCGGGTCATCCGGATGCTGCGGATCTTCCGCGTGCTCAAGCTCGGTCCGTATCTCAAGCAAGCCCATTACCTGCTCGATGCCCTGCGCGGCAGCAAACAGAAAATCCTCGTGTTCCTGCTCAGCGTCTGCACGCTGGTCATCGTGTTCGGCACCCTGATGTATGTGGTCGAAGGCCCGCAACATGGCTTCACCAGCATTCCCAAGGGCATTTACTGGGCTATCGTGACGTTGACCACCGTCGGTTACGGCGACATTGTGCCCAAGACCGCACTGGGCCAGGTCATCTCGTCGATGGTGATGATCACCGGTTACTCGATCATCGCCGTGCCCACCGGGATCTTCACCGCCGAACTGGCCACGGCCATGCGTGGCGGCCAACTGCAGCACGACTGCCCGGTGTGTGCGAAAAACAGCCACGAACCCGAGGCGTCGTTCTGCTCGCGTTGCGGCAACGCACTGTTTAAGAAACAGGAATAAGCAAAGTGCTTTTTAATCTTTAAGGGACTAAACGAGCCCGGCTATAGTCGCTGGCAAATTGCCCCACTTTTAATAGAACAAGGAATTCGCAGTGAAAAAACTCTTTGGCGCCTCGCTTCTCGCCGCAGGCCTGGCCCTGGGCAACATCGCCCAGGCTGCACCGACCCTGCTCAACGTTTCCTACGACGTGATGCGCGATTTCTACAAGGACTACAACACTGCGTTCCAGAAACACTGGCAAGCCGAGCACAACGAGAACATTACCCTGCAGATGTCCTTCGGCGGCTCCAGCAAACAGGCGCGCTCCGTCATCGACGGCCTGCCGGCTGACGTGATCACCATGAACATGGCCACCGACATCAACGCCCTGGCGGACAACGGCAAACTGGTGCCGGACAACTGGGTCACGCGCCTGCCGAACAACAGCGCGCCGTTCACCTCCGCCACCGTGTTCATCGTGCGCAAGGGCAACCCGAAAGCCCTGAAAGACTGGCCGGACCTGCTCAAGGACGGCGTACAGGTCATTGTCCCGAACCCGAAAACCTCCGGTAACGGTCGCTACACCTACCTTTCGGCCTGGGGCTACGTGCTGAAAAACGGCGGCGACGAGAACAAGGCCAAAGACTTCGTCGGCAAGCTGTTCAAGCAAGCGCCGGTACTCGACACCGGTGGCCGTGCCGCTACCACCACCTTCATGACCAACCAGATCGGCGACGTGCTGGTGACCTTCGAGAACGAAGCGGAAATGATCGCCCGCGAGTTCGGCCGTGATCAGTTCGAAGTCATCTACCCAAGCGTCTCCGCCGAAGCCGAGCCACCGGTGTCGGTGGTCGACAAGACCGTCGACAAGAAAGGCACCCGCGCCGCCGCCGAGGAATACCTGAAATATCTGTGGTCACCGCAAGGGCAAGAGATTGCGGCGGCGAACTACCTGCGCCCGCGTGACCCGGCCGTGCTGGCCAAGTACACCGACCGCTTCCCGAAAGTGGACTTCCTGTCGGTCGAGAAGACCTTCGGTGACTGGCGCACCGTGCAGAAGACCCACTTCAATGATGGCGGGGTTTTCGACCAGATCTACAACGGTCAGTGATGGCCTGAACACTGCAACTCCTGTGGGAGCGAGCTCGCTCCCACAGAGGATCTGCAGTGGTCTGCTACATCGGCGGCGTCACGCCATCCTTGCCCGCCGAGATGGATTGAGCGGTGAGCGTGCCGTCAGCGCCCTGCGTGACAAAGGTCACGATCTTCACGCCCACCTTCAACAGGCTGCGATCGGCCGGCACCAGGTTGACGATGGGTACGTCCTCCGGCACCAGAATCTTCTGTTGGCCACCCTTGTAATTGACGGTCAGCACCCTACCGCTGCTCACCACCAGGTCGCCGACGCTGCCGTTGGTCATGCTGCTGCCCTTGACCAGATCGAAGGGCCGATGACCGTCGCCACTGCCGGCCAGCTCCGGCGGGAAAACATGAACTTCAAGGGCCTTGAGGGTGCCATCCTCCTGAGGAATGGCCGCAGAGCCGATGTAGCTGCCGGGCTTGATGTCTTCGATGTTGGCCAGGGTCACGGCGCGGACCTTGGTGTCCCTGGTCAAATTGATCACCACGTTGTCGCCGCTGTTGGCGTGGACTTTCAGAATGTCCGGGCTGACGCCGGTGATCTCTCCGCGCACCCCGATTCGCATACCCGGCGCATCCTCGGCCTGGACCAGGCCAACGCTCAATACGTTGATCACGGTAGCGACACAAACGCAGCGAATCAGCTGACGAAACTTCATCTTCATGGGACGACCCTCCGGTGGTGTGACAGGAAGAGAGAACATAAGCACGCTATCGAACAAGGTGTAAGTGAATGTATCATTCACCTGCATAGTTCTGACGCAAGGCTCTACGACGGACGACACACGCGTCCGTCAGTCATTCCGCAATGGAATGATTGCTATCACTCCAATCCCACTTCCGCCGTTTCAGTCAGCCCATTAGCCTGCGCGCATTCCTTTTCGTACAGCGAGAACCGTTATGAACCCAGCGACCCAGGTGCCCCACGGCACTGCGACAATGACCCCAGGGATGGTGCTGCTGTTCGCCTTCTGCTGCGGCGCTATTGTCGCCAACATTTACTACGCGCAGCCGATCATCGGCCTGATCGCGCCGGACATCGGCCTGACCAACACCATGGCCAGCCTGATCGTTTCCCTGACTCAGATCGGCTATGCGCTGGGGTTGTTCTTCCTGGTACCGCTGGGGGATTTGCTGGAGAACCGCCGGTTGATGATCATCACCACGCTGGTGGCGATCGGCAGCTTGCTGGGGGCGGCGTTCACCGACCAGCCGAATGTGTTTTTGCTGATTTCGCTGTTGGTGGGGTTCAGTTCGGTTTCGGTGCAGATCCTGATTCCGCTGGCCGCGCACCTGGCGCCGGAAGAAACCCGTGGCCGTGTGGTGGGCGGGATCATGGGCGGTTTGTTGCTCGGCATTCTGCTGGCCCGGCCGGTGTCCAGTGTGGTGGCCGACCACTTCGGCTGGCGGGCGATGTTTATGATTGCCGCGGTGTTGATGGCGGCCATCAGCATCGTGCTGGCAGTGACCATTCCCAAGCGTGAACCTGATCACAGTGCTTCCTACGGCCAGCTGCTGGGCTCGCTGTGGACGCTGTTGCGCAAACAACCGGTGCTGCGCCAGCGCGCGTTTTACCAGGGGTGCATGTTTGCCACCTTCAGCCTGTTCTGGACCGCCGTACCGCTGGAACTGGCGCGCAACCATGGTTTGTCGCAAAGCGAGATCGCGATTTTCGCGCTGGTGGGCGCCATCGGCGCCATTGCCGCCCCGATCGCCGGACGCCTGGCCGATGCCGGTCACACCCGTATCGCGTCACTGCTGGCCCTGCTATTCGCCAGCCTGAGCTTTCTGCCGGCGTTTATCCATCCGGCCTACAGCGTCATCGGCCTGGCCGTGACCGGCGTGGTGCTCGACTTCTGCGTGCAGATGAACATGGTCCTCGGCCAGCGTGCGGTGTACGCCCTCGACGGCAAAAGCCGCAGCCGCCTGAATGCGCTGTACATGACCAGCATCTTCATCGGCGGCGCCTTCGGCTCTTCAGTGGCCAGCGCGGTGTACGAACAGGGCGGCTGGTTGTGGATCGTGATCGTCGGCAGTGCGTTTCCGTTGCTGGCGTTGTTGCGGTTCTTGAGTGTTTCGCCGAAGGCCGCGCTGGCGACGGCGTAAGGTCTCAAAAGCATCGCGGGCAAGCCCGCTCCCACAGGTATTTTGCAATCCCTGTGGGAGCGAGCCTGCTCGCGAATGCCAGCGGCGCCCCCGATTTATTGCCGGACCAGCTTCTCCATCGCCGCATCCGCCAAAAAGGAGGAGCGGCTTTTGACGTTGTGCTCACGCACATAGCGGTCAATGCGCTGGATCACATAGCCGGGCAGCGTGACATTGACCTTCTCGGTCTTGCCCATGTACGGCGAGATGTCCAGTTCCAGCATGCCCCAGCCCATGTCGGCGAACTCCGGATTGCCGCGGTGCAATGCCGCCGAAGTCGGCATCGGAATCGTATCGCCGTCTGCCGCCATTTCTTGCAGCATGATGTGGGCAATTTCGACGGCGGCGTTGTAAGCCTCTTCAAAGGTATCCCCGGCGGTCACCGCACCTGGGATGTCGGGGATCTGGATACCGATGGCGGTGTTCTCATCGCCCCATTCGATACAGATTGGATATTGCATTATGGATCTCCTGCGTAACGGGCTGGCGGGCAGTACAGCCCGGCGCGCCTCCTGATGCTCTTGACCGTCCCGATCGGCAAATCCTTTTTCGGATGGGGGACGGGGATCGTGTATGGGTTGTATCGGTGAGTGAAGATGTGATGACTGCCAGTGACCCTGTCCAAAGTCCAACCTGCCTCCATCAATTCCTTGATCAATAGCCTGCTCTGCACCACCAGCCTCCTTGCTCCGGCCCAATTAAAAGTAACCCTAGAGTTATCTTTACTCAAGCACAAAATCTCGCAGTGCGACGCTCGGTTGTTTTACAGAGTGTGATGCTGCCCATGCCGGGGCGTTATGTGATCGGCCGAGAGGGTGTGATCCGTTACGCCGAGGTCAACCCGGATTACACTCAGCGTCCCGAGCCTGAGGCGATGCTGGATACAATTCGCGGTTCGCACTGACACCATTCATCAATTGTGGGGGCGGGGGTAGCCATTTCATTATTTGATCTCTACAAGGACTTCCGATGGACCGCCTCGCCGCAATGGAAACCTTCGTCTACGTGGTGGAAACCGGCTCGTTTTCCGCTGCCGCCCGGCGCCTGAACATCGGCCAGCCGGCCGTGTCGAAAAGCATCGCGCAACTCGAATCGCGGCTGGCGGTGCGACTATTGTTGCGTTCGACCCGGGGCCTGACGCCCACCGAGGCCGGGCTGGCCTTTTTCGAACGGGCCAAGCGCGCCATCGAAGAAGCCGACGAGGCCGATAACGCCGCGCGCGGTGCGGCCAGCGGGTTGACCGGCAACCTGCGCATCTGCGCGGCGGTCACCTTCGGCCGGCTGCACATCGTTCCGCACCTGAGCCCCTTCCTGGAGCAAAACCCGGAGCTGAACATCGACCTGATGCTCGACGATCGCAACGTCAACCTGGTGGAAGAAGGCGTCGATATCGCCCTGCGCATGGGCGCCTTGAGCGACTCTGGCCTGACCGCCCGCAAGATCGCCGAATGCCGGCGCATGGTAGTGGGCACGCAGGCCTACTTGGAAAAACACGGCGAACCCACCTGCCCCGCCGACCTGTGCAAGCATCAGGCAATCGTCTACAGCCTTGGTGGCGGCGCCAATTGGCAATTCAACAAGGCCGGCGAAGAGCAATCGGTGATCATCAGCGGCCGGATCCGCGTCAACGCCGCCGAAGGCCTGCGTGAAGCCGTGCTGGCCCATCAAGGGCTGACCATGGCCTCGCAATGGATGTTCGCGCCGGAACTGGCCAGCGGCTCGGTCCGGGAAGTGATGAAGGACTGGACATTGCCGAACCTGGATCTGTGGGCGGTGTTCCCCACGGGGAGAATGGCCAGCGCCAAGGCTCGGGCGTTCGTGGAGTATGTGCAGGGGTTGTTGGCCTGACAGGCAGCTCAATCAAGATCAAGGATCGCAGGCTGTGCCAACTCCTGCACTGACCGCCTATGAAGGTAATTCCTCGTCGTGCGTTCCCGGTAATGTCAGACACATGGGGGTTGCTCGTCAAAGCAGGCCAGCAAACGTTCGACCGTTTGCTCAAGTTGTCCGGAGTTGTCGAGCAGGTGCAGGGTCGGGTCTTGCGCCAGCAGTTGCTCGCTGAACCGGGCATTGCGTGCCAACCGCTGATTGATCTCGATCAGCGATTCTCGCCCACGCTCCAGCAAGCGATGACGCAGTACTGCTTGATCCACAGTCAACAACAGCACTAACACGTTCGGATAACGCGAGCGCGTGTTCTGCAAATGCTCCCGAGAGCCATTGACCAGTACGTCCTGCCCGGCGGCCAGCCAATCGTCGATTTCCCGCGGGATACCATAGGACAACCCATTGGCGTGCCAGCTCAGGGCAAACGCGCCCTGAGCTTCCATATCCGCGAATTGCTGCGCACTGACACCCAGCGCCGCCTCGCCCACGGCTTCAGCCGAGCGGGTGATAACCCGGCGCACGATACGGCAGCCGCGTTCGGCCAACCGCGTTCGCGCAGCATCCAGCAGGCTGTCCTTGCCCGAACCTGAAGGCCCGATGAGATAGATCAACCTGCCTGACATCAAAACACCCTCGTTGCTTGTCGCCATACTTGCTGGACCTTCGGCAGATCCTCTGCGGTCAGATCTGCGACGGCCACGTTACCCGAGTGCGACTCGCCGCGCACGATGTTCGGTGCTCCCATCAACACATTCATGCCGTGCTCCCGGTAACCACGCCTCGACGGTGGTCGGGAACTCGGCGATGGTCATGCCGCAGCGTGATGAGTTCGTCCATCTGAGTCGTGGTCGGGTGGTACTTGCTCATGTAGTACTCACGGTACTTGGATTCCAGTACCAACTGGCGCTGACCCGGCGAGTGGTCCATCACCGACACCAACTGCACCAGCGGGTTCTCCACCAGATCGCGGAACACGCTGAAAATGTCCGGGTGGCACAGCTCGCGGCGCAGGTGCAGACGGTGTTCGGCTTGGGTCAGTTCGGCGTAGGTAGCTTCGGGTTGACGGAGAGGCTCAGGGCATGAGGGGGCGTGTACCGCAACAGCGTCCGAGGCGGCCTACCGGCCGGCCTGGTTGTTGGGTTCGTTCGTCTGTGAGGTACCTGGTCGACTGGCAGGCCGCCTTCGCGAGCAGGCTCGCTCCCACAGGGTCCAGCAGTGGCCCGGCAATCACATTTTCCAGCCAAGAAAAAGGCGACCCGAAGGTCGCCTTATGCGCTACTGCCCGAATTGCCGCCCCAGGCCACCCGGTACACCGTGGATATCCGTCTCCTCCCACGGCCCCTTCGGACTGATCGACCGGCTCCAGCCGTTATCCCAACGGTAATAGGTACGCTGGCGATAAAAAGTATTGGGCTGGTCATCGAGTACATACACCCCAAGCTTCGGATCCCAATGGCTGTTGCCCCCCGGTGGCGGCGCGAAGCTCGCAGAAGTGCGTGGCAACGGCTTGGAGGGTTTGGCGGGGATGCTCGGCTTACTCGGTACAGGCGAAGTCGATGGCGTAGGGCTGGGCTGCGTCGGCGGGAACGGTGGTGGTGCCTGTTGTTCCGTTGGCTGCTGGACCGCACAAGCGCTTAACCCCATAACGACGCTGAGCAGGGTGATACGAGCGAATGCGGTCATGATTGCGTTTTCCTGTTATTTGTCCGGGCTGTCGATGGTCAGTGTTTGCGGCGCGGTGGTGCTGCTGGCCAGGGGCTGGCTGCGACCGATCCATTCGCCGGCAGTGGGTTTGCCGGCACGGGAAATGCGCGCAACCAGTTGGACTTCAGGGAAGTTCGACAGTTTCAATTGCGGCATCATTGCGTCGGCATCGCCCAGTTCGACGGTCACCGGCAGGTCGGCCACGGTCATGCGCTTGACCGCCAGCGGGGCCGGTGGACCGGAGATCGCACGGGCGAAGATGAACACGCTGTCGCCAGGCTGGACCCTGGCTTTGAGGTCCGCTGCCAGATCGACGCTGACCTTGAGCAACGCCGCAGTCTTGGCTGCCGGTGCTTGCGCAACCTTGCCGCCACTGGCCACCAGTTTCTCCGTGGCCCGGGTGATCCCGCCCTGCAACGCTTCGCGAGATCTGTCTTCCGGCGGCAGTTGCGCCAGCAGACGATTCCAATAGTCGATAGCCTCCTGATAACGCTCGCCTTCAAACGCGGCGATGCCGAGCAGACCGAGGCTGGTGACTTCCTTCGGATCAGCCTTGAGCGCTTCGTCGGTCAGGGCCTGGACCTTGTCCGACCACTTCTTGCCATCAGCGAAGTACTGGGCCTGGGCCCATTGGCCAAGCAGCTCCGGCTGACGACCGGCCAGGTTCACCGTGCGCTCGAACATCTTCGCCGCGTCCGCCGGGCGATCCTGAGCCATGTAGGTACGACCGAGGAAGTACAGGCCCTCGGCGGAATCCGGTTGAGCGGCAACCGCACGCTCCAGGCGTTTGGTCATCTCTTCCATCGATTGCGGTGCCTGCGCGAACTCGCGAGTCAGCTCAACCTTGTCGCTGGCGCCGTAATGCAGGTACAGCCCCAGGCCCAGCACCGGCACCAGAACGGCCGCCAGCAATGGCAAGGGTTTGCCCAGGCGCGACACCCGCGGCGCTTCGACGCCTTCGGTGTCCGCCAGCAACTCACGGGCCGCTTCGGCGCGACCCGCGTCCATTTGCGCCGCATCGAGCACGCCCTCTTCATGCTGAGTCTGCAACTCAGCCACGCGTTCCTGATAAAGCGCGACGTTCAGGGCGGTACGATCCTCTTCACGCTGGGCGCGACGGCTGCGCAGCACCGGGATCAACAGAAAACTCAGGGCCACCAGAAGCAGCAGACCTGCAGCGAGCCAGAAATCAATCATTCTTGGTTTTATCCAACAGGTGGTCGAGGCGCGAGCGCTCCTCGGCAGACAGCGAGCCCGGGGTGCCGGCGCGTTGCACGCGACGACGGCGGACGATCACCGCGATGATCACGACACCGCCCAGCAGCAGACCGGCGGGGCCGAACCAGAGCAAGGCGGTCTTGGCGTTCAGTGCAGGCTTGTAGCGGACGAAATCACCGTAGCGATCGACCATGAAGTCGATGATCTGCTGGTTGTCCTTGCCCTCGCCAAGCATGCGGAAAATCTCTTTGCGCAGGTCGGCGGCGATCGGTGCGTTGGAATCGGCGATGTCCTGGTTCTGGCACTTGGGGCAACGCAGCTCCTTGGTCAACTCACGAAAACGCTCGCGATCACCTTCCTTGGCGAACTCGTAGGTGTCGATGGCCGCGTGGGCCACACCCGCCAGGCTCAAACCGAGAACAGCGGCAGCGATCCAGCGCTTCATGGCTTGGCCTCGTCGACCAGCGCCTGGTATTTGACCGCCAGTTTTTCGCGCCAGACCTGCTCGTCGATCACACCGACGAATTTGTCGCGGATGATGCCCTTGGCGTCGATAAAGAAGGTTTCCGGCGCGCCATATACACCGAGATTCAGGCCCAGCGAACCTTGGTCGTCACGAATGTCCAGCACATACGGGTTGTGGAAGTCCGTCAGCCACTTCAAGGCATCGGCGTTGGTGTCCTTGTAGTTGATGCCGTAGATCACCACGCCTTGCTGGGCCAGCTTGTTCAGCACCGGGTGCTCGACCCGGCAGGAAATGCACCAGGTGCCCCAGACGTTGACCAGCGCTGGCTTGCCGAGAATGTCAGCGCGGGTCAGGGACTTGTCGGCCTGCACTGTCGGCAGGGAAAACTCCGGGAACGGCTTGTTGATCATGGCCGAAGGCAGCTCGGCCGGATCCAGGTACAACCCGCGGTAAAGAAACACAGCAACCACCAGAAAAATCGCCAGTGGCAACAACATCAACCAACGCTTCATGCAGTGGCTCCCGACATGCCCAGTGCTTCACGCACGCGGCTTTTGACCTTGACCCGATATCGCCGATCCAACGCCGCCAGCAACCCGCCTGCGCCTGTCAGCAAACCGCCGAACCAGATCCAGCGCACGAACGGTTTGACGTGCACGCGCACAGCCCAGGCGCCGTTACCCAAGGGTTCACCGAGGGCGACGTAAAGGTCGCGGGTGAATCCGGCGTCGATGCCCGCTTCAGTCATCACCGAGTTCTGCACGGTGTACAGGCGTTTTTCCGGGTGCAGCACGCTGACTTCCTTACCGTTGCGGATCACCCGGACGGTGCCCTTGTCGGAGGTGAAGTTCGGGCCTTCAAAGTGTTTGGCGCCTTCGAAGATGAAGTGGTAACCGGCCAGGTCCATGGACTCGCCCGGCGCCAGGCGCAGGTCGCGCTCGGCACTGTTCTGGCTCGACAGCACGACACCCAGCGCACACACGGCGATGCCCAGGTGCGCGACCTGCATGCCCCAGTAGCTGCGGGTCAGGGTCGGCAGGCCTTTGATCAGCCCTTTGTGGCGAGTCTTGTCGAAGATGTCACGCACACCGGCCAGCAACACCCAGGCGGCGAGCATGAAGGTCGCGAGTACCGCCCAGTTGAAATCGCCGTACGCGACGCCGGCCACCACGGCCATGGCGGCACTGCCCAGCAAGATCGGCGTCAGCATGCTCACCAGCCATTTCACCGGGGTGTCTTTCCAGCGCACGATCACGCCGACCGCCATCACCATCATCAGCAACGCCATCAACGGAATGAACAGCGCGTTGAAGTATGGCGGGCCGACGGACAGTTTGGCGCCGGTCATGGCGTCCAGAATCAGCGGGTACAAGGTGCCGAGCAGGATCATCGACGCCGCCACCACCAGCACCAGGTTGTTGCCCAGTAGCAGGGTTTCCCGCGACCAGAGGTTGAAGCCGACCTGACTCTTGACCACCGGCGCGCGCAGGGCGAACAGGGTCAGCGAACCACCGACCACGAACAGCAGGAAAATCAGGATGAACACGCCGCGCTCCGGATCGGAGGCAAAGGCGTGAACCGAAGTCAGCACGCCGGAACGCACGAGGAAGGTACCGAGCAGACTCAAGGAGAATGCGGCGATGGCCAGCAACACGGTCCAGCTCTTGAACACGCCACGTTTTTCCGTGACCGCCAGCGAGTGAATCAGTGCGGTGCCCACCAGCCATGGCATGAACGAGGCGTTTTCCACCGGGTCCCAGAACCACCAGCCACCCCAGCCGAGCTCGTAGTACGCCCACCACGAACCCAGGGTGATGCCGATGCCGAGGAACGCCCAGGCAACAATGGTCCACGGACGCGACCAGCGTGCCCATGCGGCATCCAGGCGACCGCCCATCAGCGCGGCGATGGCGAAGGCGAAGGCCACAGAGAAACCGACGTAGCCCATGTACAGCATCGGCGGGTGCACGATCAGGCCGATGTCTTGCAGCAACGGGTTGAGGTCGGCGCCGTCGGTGGGCATTTGCGGCAGGATGCGCTTGAACGGGTTGGAGGTCATGATCAGGAACAGCAGGAAACCGGTGCTGATCATGCCCATCACCGCCAGCACGCGGGCCAGCATGACCTGCGGCAACTGCCGGGAAAACACCGACACCGCGAAGGTCCAGCCGCCGAGAATCAAGGCCCACAACAGCAACGAACCTTCGTGGGCACCCCACACCGCGCTGAACTTGTAGTACCACGGCAAGGCGCTGTTGGAGTTGTTGGCCACATAGGCCACGGAGAAGTCATCGGCCATGAAGGCGTAGGTCAGGCAACCGAAGGCAAACAGCAGAAAGGTGAATTGCCCCCACGCCGCCGGCTGGGCCAGGCTCATCCAGAGGCGGTCACCGCGCCAGGCGCCGAGCAATGGCACCACGGCCTGGGCCAGAGCGAAGCACAAGGCCAGGATCATCGCCAGATGACCCAGCTCGGGAATAAAGATGCCGGATGTCATGGATCAACCCTCCTTCGCGGGCGTTGGAGCCGATTGACCGCTGTCTTTCAACGCCTTGGTCACTTCCGGCGGCATGTACTTCTCATCGTGTTTGGCCAGCACTTCATCGGCCACCACCACACCATCGGCATTGAGCTTGCCCAGGGCGACGATGCCCTGCCCTTCACGGAACAGGTCCGGCAGGATGCCGCGATAAGTGATGGTCACGGACTTGTTGAAGTCGGTGACGACAAACTTCACGTCCAGGGAATCACCGGAACGCTCCAGCGAGCCCTTCTCGACCATGCCGCCAGCACGAATGCGCGTGCCTTGCGGGGCTTCGCCGTTGGCGATCTGGGTCGGTGTGTAGAACAGATTGATGTTCTGCTGCAGGGCGCTCAGGGCCAGGCCGACGGCAGCGCCGACCCCGACCAGGATCGCGAGAATGATGATAAGACGCTTTTTGCGCAGCGGATTCACTTGCCGTTCTCCCGGCGCAGACGACGCGCCTCTTGTTGCAGATACCGCTTGCGAGCCAGGATCGGCGCCGCCACGTTGAGGGCCAATACCGCCAGGCAGATGCCATAGGCTGACCAGACATACAGGCCATGATGACCCATGGCGATGAAGTCGCCGAATGAAGCAAAACTCATCGAGCGACCTCCAGGCTATTTTCCACTTCGACTTTGACCCAGCTGGCCCGGGCCTCGCGCTTGAGCACTTCAAGACGCATGCGCAGCAGCAGGACCGCGCCGAAGAAACAGTAGAAACCCAGCGCCGTCAGCAGCAATGGCAGCCACATCTCGGCGGGCATTGCCGGTTTTTCGGTCAGGGTGAAGGTCGCGCCCTGGTGCAGGGTGTTCCACCACTCCACCGAGTACTTGATGATCGGGATGTTGATCACGCCGACGATCGCCAGCACCGCGCAGGCCTTGGCCGCGCTGTCACGATTGCTGATCGCGTTGCCCAGCGCAATGAGACCGAAGTACAGGAAAAGCAGGATAAGCATGGACGTAAGGCGTGCATCCCAGACCCACCACGAGCCCCAGGTTGGCTTGCCCCAGATTGCCCCGGTGACCAGCGCCACCGCAGTCATCCAGGCGCCGATGGGCGCCGCGCATTGCAAGGCGACGTCGGCCAGTTTCATTTTCCACACCAGGCCGACGATACCGCACACCGCCAGCATCACGTAGATCGACTGCGCCAGCATGGCGGCCGGGACGTGGATATAGATGATGCGAAAGCTGTTGCCCTGCTGGTAGTCCGGCGGCGCGAAGGCCAGGCCCCAGACCACGCCAACGCTGATCAGCAGCAACGCCGCGACGCTCAGCCAGGGCAACAGTTTGCCGCTGATGCCGTAAAACCATTTGGGCGAGCCGAGTTTGTGAAACCACGTCCAGTTCATACTGTTTCCATCACGGTTGCTCTTTACTGTGAAGAGCCAGGGTCTTTGCTGGTTGTTTTTTAACCAGACCTCATTATTCGCCGACGCTGATCTTCAGGCCAGCGGCTATTGCAAAGGGTGTAAGGGTTATCGCCAAGGCGGTCAGGCTGCCAAGCCACAACAGATAACCGGTCGCCGGCATGCCCTGCAAGGCAGCCTGCAAGGCGCCACTGCCAAGGATCAACACCGGGATGTACAACGGCAGTATCAGCAACGCCAGCAACAGACCACCGCGCTTCAAACCAACCGTTAGCGCTGCGCCCACCGCACCGAGCAGGCTCAGTACCGGTGTACCGAGCAACAACGAAAGCAGCAACACCGGCAGACAGGCGGCAGGCAAACCGAGCATCAATGCCAGCAAGGGTGCGAGCAAAACCAGTGCCAGTCCTGAAAAAGTCCAGTGTGCCAGCACTTTGGCCAAAACCAGAAGAGCCAGGGGGTGCGGCGAAAGGACCCACTGCTCGAGCGATCCATCTTCGAAATCACTGCGGAAAAGCCCGTCCAGCGAGAGCAAGACCGATAAAAGCGCTGCGACCCAGACCAGCCCCGGAGACAAGGTTTGCAACAATTGAGACTCGGGGCCGACCGCCAGCGGGAACAGGGAAACGACGATAGCGAAGAACACCAGCGGATTGGCCAGTTCCGCCGGACGGCGGAACAGCAGACGAGCCTCGCGGGCGACCAGCAGGCCGAAAACACTCATACGGCCCAGCTCCCCAGATCGATGTCGCGATAACCGGCCGGCATCCGGCTCAGCGTGTGGTGGGTGGTCAACACCACCATGCCGCCGCGTTCGCAGTGGCCGGCCAGATGAGATTCAAGCTGTGCCACGCCCTGCTTGTCGAGGGCGGTAAAGGGTTCATCGAGGATCCACAGCGGCGGACTGTCCAGATACAGGCGCGCCAAGGCGACGCGACGCTGCTGACCAGCGGACAACGTATGACAGGGAACATCCTCGAATCCGCGCAGCCCGACCGCGGCCAGCGCCTGCCAGATCGCCTCGTGGGTCGCAGGATGGTGCAAGGCGCACAGCCAGCTCAGGTTCTCTTCCGGTGTCAGCAAATCCTTGATCCCGGCCGCGTGGCCGATCCACAGCAGGTTGCGCGCCAGCTCACCGCGTTGCTCGTTCAGTGGCTGGCCGTTGAGCAGCACCTGACCGGCGGTCGGCTGCATCAGCCCCGAGAGCAGGCGCAACAGGCTGGTCTTGCCGCTGCCGTTGGGGCCGCTGATTTGTACCATTTCGCCACTGGCCAGTCGCAAATCGAGATTTTCGAAGAGCAGCCGAAGGTCTCGCTCACAGGCAAGGGCAACGGTTTGCAGGACAGGACTGGTCAAGGGTTCACGGGCCTTATACGGTTCAAGTCGGCTCTGGCGCGGCCGTTAAAGAGATGCAGCATAGATGCAATGACGTCTTGTTCTAGAGAGCTGCGTCAAACAATTGCAAAGTTTTGCCATTTTTGGATACAACGGCGCGGCATTATACATGCCAGGCCTTACTCTAAAGAGTGCATTTTCCTCAGGTTGTGACCACGTATGACAGGCGAAATGAACATCCTCCCGCTAGCGCAAACCCTCCCGGCGGCTTCGCGCCCGCAGGCGGTCAGCGGCGAGCTGCTCAAATTGCTGACGCCGGTGGAGGGGCTGATCAGCGTCGGTCAAACCGCCCAGGCCGAAGTCCTGTCGCTCAAGCAGGCGGACCAGACTTTCCAGATGCTGCTCAAGGTCACCCTCGACAGCGGCCGCCAGACCACGGTCCAGACCACCAGTAATCAACCGCTGGCCCAGGGCACCACGCTGGTCGTCAGCCAGCCCTCGGCCGGCAGTCTGGCCGTGACGGTGCAACAGGCCATCGCCTCCAGCGTCGCCACCCTCACCCGCCTCGACACCGCGCAATTGCCCGTTGGCACCCTGCTGCAGGGCAAAGTGCTGACCTCGCAAGTGCTGCCGCAGGTGCCCGGCCAGCCCATGGTGTTTCGCTCGATGGTCAGCCTGCTCAATACCGCACTGAGCGGCAGCACCCTGAGCATCGACAGCCCGCAACCGTTGCGCATCGGCACCTTGCTCAGCGCGCAGGTGCAGGACACCCAGACCTTGAAGTTCGTGCCACTGAGCAACCGTCAGGAGCAACTGGCGGTGACCCGGCAACTGGTCGACCAGCAAAGCCGCCAGGGCTCGCTGGATGGCTTGCTCAAGCTCCTGCAGAACCTGCCGCCCTCGGACCAGACATCCGTTGAATTGCGTAGCGCCGCAAGCAGACTGCTCGCTGGCTTGCCGGATATTCAACAGTTGAGCACCCCCAAGGGCCTGGCCCAGGCCTTGGCCAGCAGCGGTGCGTTCCTCGAAAGCAAACTGCTGAGCGGGCAAAATCCGACGCTTGCGCCGGACATGAAAGGCGACCTGCTCAAACTGGTCGCGCAATTGAGTCAGGGCTTGCCGGCCAACACCAGCCTCGGCGCGATCATCGCCGCCAACACCCTGGCCCAGGCCATGCCGAATTTTGTCCGCAATGCCCTGGGCATGCTCGGTCAGGTCAGCGCCAAACCGTCGCCGAGCGGTTTCCCGCTGCCCGAACGCCTGTTGCAAAGCGCCGACGCTGAAAACGACCTCGAACACCTGCTTCGTCTGGCCGCCGCCGCGGTTTCACGCCTGCAAAGCCATCAACTGTCGAGCCTGGAACAAACCGGCGTAACCGCCGACGGACGGCTGATGAGCACCTGGCAGCTGGAAATCCCGATGCGCAACATGCAAGACATCGTGCCCTTGCAGGTCAAGTTCCAGCGTGAAGACGCACCCGAAAAAGAACAGCCAAAGGAGCGCCGCGAAGAACGCGAGCCCAAACAACAGCTGTGGCGTGTGGAACTGGCCTTCGCCATGGAGCCTTTGGGACCGCTGCAAATTCAGGCACAACTGATCAAGGGCAGCCTTTCCAGCCAGCTCTGGGCAGAACGGCCGTACACCGCCAGCCTGATCGAAAGCAACCTGAGCGGGCTACGTGAGCGTCTGCTGTCCGCCGGACTGAACGTCGGTGACCTGGATTTCCACCTCGGAACACCACCGCAAGGCCCGCAAACCCGCCTCGAACAACGCTGGGTCGACGAAACCGCATGAAAAACCCCAACGCCCCACGCCAGGCCATCGCCCTCAAATACGACGGCAGCCATGCTCCCACCCTCACCGCCAAGGGCGACGAAGAACTGGCGGAAGAAATCCTGCGGATCGCCCGGGACTGCGAAGTGCCGATCTACGAGAACGCCGAACTGGTGAGGCTGCTGGCGAGGATGGAGCTGGGGGACAGCATTCCGCAGGAGCTGTATCTGACGATTGCCGAGATCATTGCGTTTGCGTGGAGTTTGAAGGGCAAGTTTCCGGCGGGGATGGGGCCGGATGCGTTGATGGTGGAGAAGGATGTCACCGAGCGCGGGGAAGACTACTGAGTTTTTAAGGCCGCCATCGCGAGCAAGCTCGCTCCCACATTTGATCTTCAGCGAACACGTATTTTGTGTACGAGATACAACTACTGTGGGAGCGAGCTTGCTCGCGATAGCAATCTCAAGGAACTGTAAAACTCAGTTCTTGCGCAACTTGCTCATCAACTCCGGGGCGTCACGTGTTCAAACTTGAAAAAACGCAATAGCTTGAAACTGCGACCGACAATCAGGCCGTTGATGAGCCCTGCCCCCAGCGCCGCCCCTGCAACCGCCGACATTTCATTGGCCAGCTCAGGGTACATGGCCGCCTGGAAACCCTCGTAATAACGCCAGGCAAAAAAGCCCCAATACACAATCAGTACCTTGATCGTGCCGGGTAGAACCAGATGTTGCCCCTCGCACTGCACATTGCTGTACGAGAAAAAACGCTGTGCCAGCAACCACCCCGCCAGTAATCCCAGCGCATAGGCTGAAAGCTGGATTGCAATTTCCTGGGAGGGATTGAGCGATGCGAGGGACAAAGCCACGAATATCACGGGGGATATCTGCAATGACCTCTTCGATACATGGCTCCTGAAACAGGCGATGACACCGTAGTAACTCAGAATAAAAAACACCGCATAAACCCACAGCGGTGTACCACGCAGAATGTCGATCATAAGCCTTCCTGGCACTGTGTATGTTTGAGCAGATCAAACTACTGATCGCTGGTTGCAATCACAAGACGGTGGAATCTGAGAGTGCTATAGGCAGGAGACTACGAAAGCGTAATCCCGGTCTGAGGATAGAGAAGAATGCGTCGGATGCGGGGAAGATTGCTGCGCATTCGAAGACGTCTTCGCGGGCAGGCTCCCACAGGGTTGGGGGTGTTCACAGATATTGTAAGCACCATCAACACTTGTGGGAGCGGGCTTGCCCGCGAAGGGGATTTCAGGCCAATCGCAAGAATCAGTTCTTGTGCAACTTACTCATCAACTCCGCCTCAGCCTGGGTCAGGCCGCAGGACTGGGTCAGTTCGTCGACGCTGGCGCCCATTCCGACCAGCCGCGCTGCCTGGGCAAACGAAAGGCTTGAAGGATCACGCTGTTCCAGCTGCGCGAGCTTGTCCGGCAATGGTGCGACTGTCGCGCGAAGCTCATGCAGGTCTTCGCCCATGCGCACATTGCCGTTCTGGTAGTCGTCGACGCGTTTGCCCAGGTCCTTGATGCGCTGATCACGCAGCGCATCACCCTGGGCCTGTTGTGCGGCGATCTGTTTTTGAGCGCGAATGTACGCCAGGAACATTGCCAGCGTGCCTGCCCAAAACAGGAACAGGACAATGACCGCAACCTCGAGAATCAATCAGATACTCTCCAGTTCCGACCATTCTTCTTCGCTCATCATCTTGTCGAGCTCGACCAGGATGAGCAATTCGTTGTTCTTGTTGCACACGCCTTGAATGAACTTGGCGGACTCTTCGTTACCCACGTTCGGCGCGGTTTCGATTTCCGACTGACGCAGGTAAACCACTTCGGCCACGCTGTCGACCATGATCCCGACCACCTGCTTGTCGGCTTCGATGATGACGATACGGGTGTTGTCGCTGATCTCGGCATTCATCAGGCCGAAGCGCTGGCGGGTGTCGATCACGGTAACGACGTTGCCGCGCAGGTTGATGATGCCCAGCACGTAGCTCGGGGCACCCGGGACCGGGGCGATTTCGGTGTAGCGCAGGACTTCCTGGACGCGCATCACGTTGATGCCGTAGGTCTCGTTGTCCAGCTTGAAGGTGACCCATTGCAGGATCGGATCTTCGGAACCCTTTGCCGCCGTTGCCTTGTCATTCATACCCTGACCCCTCAAGAAACCGCCCTGGCGGTGTGTGTTCTGTTATGTAGTTTTGTGGGTCGGCTTGTGGCCGCCCATGTGCTTTGCGCCGCCGCTGGCGATCAACTCGGCCAGCGCGGAAACGTCGAGCAACGCACACATGTGTTCAATCACCGTGCCCGCCAGCCATGGCCGTTGACCACGGTGACTGCGCCACTTGATTTCGTTCGGATCCAGGCGCAACGAGCGGCTGACCTGATGCACCGCCAGCCCCCACTCGTAGCCCTGGACGGAAATGACGTATTGCAGACCCTGCTTGAAATCGTCGCGATAACGGTCGGGCATGACCCAACGTGCGGTATCCAGCACTTTCAGGTTGCCCGACTGACTCGGCAAGATGCCGAGGAACCACTCCGGCTGGCCGAACAACGGCGTCAGCTCATGACCGGCCAGGGAGTAAATCGAACCCAGGCACACCAGCGGCACCGCCAGGGTCAACCCGGCGACATCGAACAACAGGCACTCGAACGGCTCGGCAGCCCAGGATGGACGACCGTCGGTTTGTACCGGTGGCGGCGTGTTGCTCGGCGGCAGGTGCACTTCGACGACTGGTGACACCAGCGCCTGAGGTTCCTCGATCACCGGAGCCTCCAGCGCTACCGGCTCTTCAATGACTGGAGCCACCAGGGTTTGCAACAGCGGCGCAAGGGTCGATACCGGTGCCAGAACGGGCTCCGGCGCTTCGACCACAGCAACCGGCGCCTTGGCTACCGGTGCTACTGGCGCAACCACAGGCGCGGGTTTCTGCGCATCCCGGGCCTGTTCTTCGAGCACGGCAGCCTGGAACTCGTCCAGCACGGTTTCGGCGGCGATCTCCTCGGCCACTGCCTCTACGGGCAGCGTCAATTCTTCAGTCACGTCCTGCAGCAGGCTGTCCAGGTAGGACTGCAGCGCCAGTTGTGGACGCGACGTCACCTTCAACGGCCGGTTCATGCGCATGCACCTGTAGGAGCGAGCTTGCTCGCGATGAACCTGAGAGCGCCACGGGGTGTCAGGTTTCCCGCGTCATCGTTGACGACCATCGCGAGCAAGCTCGCTCCTACAGGGATCGGGGTCATGTCAGGCCACCTGCGGAACAAGTTGTGCCGCCAGCAGATGCTTGAGCAACGCGCGGTAAGCGAGAACGCCACGGCTCTTGCCGTCGAATTGCGAAGGCGTCAGCCCTGCTCGACTGGCATCGCGCAGGCGCGTGTCCACCGGGATATAGCCTTGCCAGATTTCGTCGGGGAATTTGTCGCGCAGCACGCGCAAGGTTCCGAGGGACGCCTGGGTGCGGCGGTCAAACAGGGTCGGCACGATGGTGAAGGGCAATGCCTGTTTGCGCGAGCGGTTGATCATCGCCAGGGTGTTGACCATGCGCTCCAGGCCCTTGACCGCCAGGTGTTCGGTCTGCACCGGGATCACCAGTTGCTGGCTCGCCGCCAAGGCATTGACCATCAGCACGCCGAGCAATGGCGGGCTGTCGATCACGGCGTAATCGAAGTCCTGCCACAGTTGCGCCAGGCTCTTGGCAATCACCAGGCCCAAACCGCTCTGCCCCGGCGACTGGCGCTCAAGGGTGGCCAGCGCGGTGCTGGAGGGCAACAGGGAGATGCGTTCGTCGCTGGTCGACAACAGCAGTTGACCCGGCAGGCCTTGAGGTACGTTGCCCTTGTGCAGGAACAGGTCGTAGTTGCTGTGTTCCAGGCTGTCGGGATCGTAGCCGAAATAGCTGGTCATCGAGCCGTGGGGGTCGAGATCGACCACGACCACGCGCTTGCCCRCCTCCGCCAGTAAACCGGCTAAAGCGATGGAGGAAGTGGTTTTACCGACACCACCCTTTTGATTGGCGACTGCCCAGACTCTCATTCGGATTGTTCCTCCCGGCCCAACGCAGCGGCCGAGAAATAGCTCAACGTGTTAATGCGGGCGACGGAGAATTGACGGCGCTCTCTCGTACCGGCGACTTGACCGGGGTCGGTGCAGTTTGTGTGCCAGCACGCTTCAATGCGGCATCCGGTTGCGCATGGGCGGTTCCGGTGCCGGTCAGGCTGCGGCGCACATCAAGGTTGCGCGACACCACCAGCACCACGCGACGGTTGCGTGCGCGGCCTTCAGCGGTGGCGTTGTTGGCCACCGGCTGAAACTCACCGTAGCCCACCGAAGCCAGGCGACCGGGGTTCACCCCCTGCATCGCCAGCATGCGCACGATGCTGGCCGAGCGGGCCGAGGACAGTTCCCAGTTGGTCGGGTACTGCGCGGTGCGGATCGGTTGATCGTCGGTGAAACCTTCGACATGAATCGGGTTGTCGAACGGCTTCAGGATCGCCGCGACCTTGTCGATGATGTTGAACGCGATGTCGCTGGGCATGGCGTCGCCGCTGCCGAACAACAGGCTGGAATTGAGCTCGATCTCGACCCACAACTCGTTGCCGCGCACGGTCATCTGGTTGGAGCTGATCAGGTCACCGAACGCCGCACTGATGTCGTCGGCGATGCTTTTGAGTGGATCGCTGGCGCCGGCGACACCGGCATCGACCTGGTCACTGTCCTTGACCAGAGGCTTGGCCGGGGTCACGGTCTTCGGCCGCTCGTCACCGATGGGGATCGGCTTGAGCGAACGATCGGAATCGGTGAAGACACCAATCAGCGCTTCGGAAATGACCTTGTACTTGCCTTCGTTGATCGACGAAATCGAGTACATCACCACGAAAAAGGCGAACAGCAGGGTGATGAAGTCCGCGTAGGACACCAGCCAGCGTTCGTGGTTGACGTGTTCTTCATGCTGGCGACGACGTGCCATGATCCATGTCTCCCATCAATCCATGAAGCCCTGAAGCTTCAACTCAATGGAGCGAGGGTTTTCACCTTCGGCGATCGACAGGATCCCTTCCAGCAACATTTCTCGATAACGCGACTGGCGCAACGCAATGGATTTGAGTTTCGCGGCAATCGGCAGCAGCACCAGGTTCGCACTGGCCACGCCGTAGATGGTGGCGACGAACGCCACGGCGATGCCGTTACCCAGTTGCGACGGATCACCCAGGTTGCCCATGACGTGAATCAGGCCCATCACCGCACCGATGATGCCGATGGTCGGCGCGTAACCGCCCATGCTTTCAAAGACCTTGGCCGCTTCGACATCGCGGCTTTCCTGGGTGTAGAAATCCACTTCCAGAATGCTGCGGATCGCTTCCGGCTCGGCGCCGTCAACCAACAGTTGCAGGCCTTTGCGCGCGTAGTTGTCGGGTTCGGCATCGGCGATACCTTCAAGGCCCAGCAGGCCTTCCTTGCGGGCGGTCAGGCTCCAGTTCACCACGCGGTCGATGCCACCGGCCAGGTCAACGCGAGGCGGGAACAGGATCCAGGCGAGGATCTGCATCGCACGCTTGAACGCGCTCATCGGCGATTGCAGCAGCGCGGCGCCAATGGTGCCGCCGAGCACGATCAGCGCCGCCGGGCCGTTGGCCAGGGCGCCGAGATGACCACCTTCGAGGTAGTTGCCGCCGATGATGGCGACGAAGGCCATGATGATGCCGATCAGGCTTAGAACATCCATCAGATACAGGCCTCGACCAAGTGCTTGCCAATGTCGTCGAGGCTGTACACCGCGTCGGCGAGCTCGGCTTTGACGATGGCCATCGGCATGCCGTAGATCACGCAACTGGCTTCGTCCTGTGCCCAGATCGAACTGCCGCCCTGCTTGAGCAGGCGCGCGCCTTCACGACCGTCGGCGCCCATGCCGGTGAGGACGACCGCCAGAACTTTGTCGCCGTAGGACTTGGCTGCCGAACCGAAGGTGATGTCCACGCATGGCTTGTAATTCAGACGCTCGTCACCCGGGAGGATTTTCACCGTGCCACGGCCGTCGATCATCATCTGCTTGCCACCGGGCGCCAGCAGCGCCAGGCCCGGTCGCAGGATGTCGCCATCCTCGGCTTCCTTGACGCTGATGCGGCAGAGCTTGTCCAGGCGCTCGGCGAAAGCCTTGGTGAAGGCGGCCGGCATGTGTTGAACCAGCACGATCGGGGCCGGGAAGTTGACCGGCAATTGGGTCAGCACCCGCTGCAGGGCAACCGGGCCGCCGGTGGACGTACCGATGGCCACCAGTTTGTAGGCTTTGCGTTTCGGCGCGGGCGACGACGCAGTGGCCGCATGTGTACGCACCGGGATCGGTGCCGGACGCACGGGCGCGCTGCCGCCAAAACTGCCGACGCTCGAAGGCGCAGGTGTTGGAGCGGGCGCGGCCACAGGGGCCGGAGCGCTGTAAGTGCTGACGCGACGATTGCTGCGCGCAATGCTCAGGATCTTCTCGCACAGCAGTTGCTTGACCTTCTCGGGGTTGCGCGAGATGTCTTCGAAATTCTTCGGCAGGAAGTCCACCGCGCCGGCATCCAGCGCATCGAGCGTGACCCGGGCGCCTTCGTGGGTCAGCGAGGAAAACATCAGGACCGGGGTCGGGCAGCGCTGCATGATGTGCCGCACGGCGGTGATGCCATCCATCATCGGCATCTCGTAGTCCATGGTGATCACGTCGGGCTTGAGGGCCAGCGCCTGATCGATCGCCTCTTTGCCGTTGGTCGCCGTGCCGACGACCTGGATATTGGAATCCGCTGAAAGAATTTCCGAGACGCGGCGGCGGAAAAACCCCGAATCGTCCACCACCAGGACTTTGACTGCCATAAACACTCCATTAGATGGAGCGAGGCCAGGCGCCCCGCTCCACCAGAATCAAATACGCCGTGTGGCGTAACGCTTGAGCATGCTCGGAACATCGAGAATCAGCGCGATGCGGCCGTCACCGGTGATGGTGGCGCCGGACATGCCCGGCGTTCCCTGGAGCATTTTGCCCAATGGCTTGATGACCACTTCTTCCTGGCCCACCAGTTGATCGACGACAAAGCCGATCCGCTGCGTGCCCACCGAAAGGATCACCACATGGCCCTCGCGCTGCTCTTCGTGAGCGGCGGAGCTGACCAGCCAGCGTTTGAGATAGAACAATGGCAGTGCCTTGTCCCGCACGATCACCACTTCCTGGCCGTCCACGACGTTGGTAGTCGACAGGTCAAGGTGGAAGATCTCGTTGACGTTCACCAGCGGGAACGCAAACGCCTGGTTGCCGAGCATGACCATCAGCGTCGGCATGATCGCCAGGGTCAGCGGCACCTTGATGACGATCTTCGAGCCTTTGCCCTTGGTCGAGTAGATATTGATGGTGCCGTTGAGCTGGGCGATCTTGGTTTTCACCACATCCATGCCCACGCCACGACCGGACACGTCGGAGATCTCGGTCTTGGTCGAGAAGCCCGGCGCGAAGATCAGGTTGAAGCAATCGGACTCGCTGAGACGGTCCGCCGCATCCTTGTCCATCAAGCCTTTCTTCACGGCGATGCCGCGCAGAACATCGGCATCCATGCCCTTGCCGTCATCGGAGATGGACAGCAGGATGTGGTCGCCTTCCTGTTCAGCGGACAGAATCACTTTGCCGCTGCGAGGCTTGCCCATCGCTTCGCGATCAGCCGGCTCTTCGATACCGTGGTCGACCGAGTTGCGCACCAAGTGGACCAGCGGGTCGGCCAGGGCTTCGACGAGGTTCTTGTCGAGGTCGGTTTCTTCGCCGACCAGCTCCAGGTTGATCTCTTTCTTGAGCTGGCGAGCCAGGTCGCGAACCAGGCGCGGGAAGCGCCCGAAGACTTTCTTGATCGGCTGCATCCGGGTCTTCATGACCGCGGTTTGCAGGTCGGCGGTGACCACGTCGAGGTTCGACACGGCCTTGGACATGGCTTCGTCGCCGCTGTTGAGGCCCAGGCGGACCAGGCGGTTACGCACCAGCACCAACTCGCCGACCATGTTCATGATCTCGTCGAGACGCGCGGTATCGACGCGCACGGTGGTCTCGGCTTCACTGGCCGGCTTTTCCGCCGGTGGCGCGGCCGGAGCACGGGCAGCAGCCGGTGCAGCAGCGGCTACCGGGGCCGGTGTTTCGGCTTTGGGCTCGGGTGCCTTGGCCACAGGTTTCGGCGCCGCTGCCTTCGCGGCCGGCGCGGCAACGGACGTGTTCGATCCGCTGGAAACCGTCGCCTTGCCGACTTCGCTGAACTTGCCCTTGCCGTGCAACTCGTCGAGCAGCGATTCGAATTCGTGATCGCTGATCAGATCGCTGCCGGCCGCCGCAGCGGCTGGCGCGGCAGGAGTCGGTACTGAAGCAATGGCCGATTCGAGCGCATCGACAGCGAAGTTACCCTTGCCGTGCAGTTGGTCGAGCAGTGCTTCGAATTCGTCGTCAGTAATATCGGAGCTGTCGCCGGCCGCTTTCGGGGCCTCTGGCGCAGCCGGCGCCGGGACCACCGCGTCAATGGCGAACTGGCCCTTGCCATGTAGTTGATCGAGCAACGACTCGAACTCGGCATCGGTGATTTCATCGCTGGCAGCAGCATCGCTGACCGGCACAGAAACAGGTGCCGGCGCCTCGGCCTGAGCCTTGACGGCGTTCAGCGAGTCCAGCAGTTGTTCGAATTCATTGTCGGTGATATCGCCCGATTCGCTTTCAGCCACAGGCGCTTCGACCACGGCGGCGACAGGTGCAGCAGCCGTCTCGTCAGCCGATTGCGGTTCGGCCAGACGTGCCAGCGCCGCGAGCAGCTCCGGTGTAGCGGCCGTGATCGGGCCGCGATCGCGGACCTCGCTGAACATGCTGTTCACCGCGTCCAGCGCCTCGAGAACCACGTCCATCAGTTCCGAATCGACGCGACGTTCACCCTTGCGCAGGATGTCGAACACGTTCTCGGCGATGTGGCAGCACTCCACCAGCTCGTTGAGCTGGAGGAAGCCGGCGCCCCCTTTTACAGTGTGAAAACCGCGAAAAATTGCATTGAGCAGATCCGCATCATCCGGACGGCTTTCCAGCTCGACCAGTTGCTCGGACAGTTGCTCTAGAATCTCGCCGGCCTCAACCAGGAAATCCTGAAGGATCTCTTCATCGGCGCCGAAGCTCATTAAGGGGGTGCTCCTACAGGTCTAAAAACCCAAAAAACCTAAAATTCTAAAACTCTAAAATCCCAGGCTGGATAACAAATCGTCCACATCGTCCTGACCGGACACAACGTCTTCTCTTTTATCGGCATGAATCTGCGGACCTTCACCCTGAGAGAGATGTTTTTGTGGATCTTTTTCAGCAAGCATCGCTTCACGGTCATGTTCGATGCCCGCAAAGCGGTCCACCTGACTGGCCATCAGCACGAGCTTGAGCAGGTTGCTTTCGACTTCGGTGACCAACTGGGTCACTCGCTTGATCACTTGTCCCGTGAGGTCCTGGTAATCCTGGGCGAGCAGGATGTCGTTGAGGTTGCCCGACACCGCGCGATTGTCCGTGCCGCTGCGCGCCAGGAACCCCTCGACCCGTCGGGCCAGTTCACGAAACTCTTCGGCGCCGACTTCGCGACGCATGAAGCGCCCCCAGTCCGCGCTCAAGACCTTGGCTTCATCGGCCAGGCCATTGACCAGCGGCGTGGCACTTTCCACAAGGTCCATGGTGCGGTTGGCCGCGGCCTCGGTCAGCTTGACCACATAGCCCAGACGCTCGGTGGCGTCGGTGATCTGGGACACTTCTTCGGCTTGCGGCATGTGCGGGTCAATCTGGAAATTGACGATCGCGCTATGCAGTTCGCGAGTGAGCTTGCCCACTTCCTGATACAGGCCGCGGTCACGGGTCTGGTTGAGCTCATGGATCAATTGCACCGCGTCGCCGAACCTGCCTTTTTCAAGGCTCGCGACCAATTCGACGGCGTGTTTTTTCAGGGTCGACTCAAAGTCGCCCAATGAAGTTTCGTTATTGCCCATAGCTCCCCCGTGGCGCACTCATCAACCGATGCGTTCGAAAATCTTCTCGATTTTTTCTTTCAACGCCTGGGCCGTGAAGGGTTTGACCACATAGCCGTTAACACCGGCCTGGGCCGCTTCGATGATCTGCTCACGCTTGGCTTCAGCGGTCACCATCAACACCGGCAGGTGCTTGAGCTTTTCATCGGCACGCACGTGGCGCAGCAGATCGATACCGGTCATGCCAGGCATGTTCCAGTCCGTTACCAGAAAGTCGATGCTTCCGCTGTTGAGCACCGGAATGGCGGTAGTGCCATCGTCGGCCTCGACGGTGTTGGTGAACCCAAGGTCACGCAGCAGGTTCTTGATGATCCGCCGCATCGTTGAGAAGTCATCAACGATGAGGATTTTCATGTTCTTGTCCAATTCGACCTCCAAGCAGTCTTAAACGCGCCCAGCACCTGGACGCGCCATTTCAATCAATCCGGCAAAGCACTCAATGACTGTCTGGAGCACAACAGATCGCGACCGGCGCAGTTCAACACCACACCGGCCTCGTTCGCAGTGTCCCCCACACTGCCTTCAGCGCGCTCGCCACTCCCCCAAACGCCCCCGCAAACGGGCCGCGCACTGGCTGTGTAACTGGCTGACCCGAGATTCGCTGACCCCCAGGACCTCACCGATTTCCTTGAGGTTCAACTCTTCGTCGTAGTACAGCGCCAACACCAGTCGCTCACGCTCCGGCAAATTGGCAATCGCCTCCGCCAGCGCAGCCTGGAAGCGTTCATCTTCCAGATCGCGTGACGGCTCGATATGAGCACTCGCGCCATCCTCGTGCAGCCCTTCGTGTTCGCCGTCCTGCAACAGATCGTCGAAACTGAATAACCGGCTGCCCAGGGTGTCGTTCAAAATCCCGTAGTAATCGTCGAGACTCAATTGGAGTTCGGCCGCAACTTCGTGATCTTTAGCGTCACGGCCGGTTTTCGCTTCAATCGAGCGAATGGCGTCGCTGACCATGCGCGTATTGCGGTGAACCGAACGTGGCGCCCAGTCCCCCTTGCGCACTTCATCGAGCATGGCGCCGCGGATTCGAATGCCCGCGTACGTCTCGAAACTGGCGCCTTTGCTGGCGTCATATTTGGTCGACACTTCAAGCAGGCCGATCATCCCGGCCTGGATCAGGTCTTCGACCTGGACACTGGCCGGCAGGCGCGCCAGCAAGTGGTAGGCAATGCGTTTAACCAGCGGCGCGTAACGCTCGATCAGCTCGTACTGCGCATCACGCGCCGATTTTTTGTAGAGGTTGTAACCGCTTGCTGTCATAGAACCGGTCCTGCTGTCTGCTGCACGAGGCGCTCGACGAAAAATTCCAGGTGCCCGCGCGGGTTGGCAGGCAGTGGCCAGGTATCGACCTTCTGCGCGATGGCCTTGAACGCCAGCGAGCACTTGGAGCGCGGGAAGGCTTCGTAGACGGCACGCTGTTTCTGCACGGCCTTGCGCACGCTTTCGTCGTAGGGCACAGCGCCGACGTATTGCAGGGCGACGTCGAGGAAGCGATCCGTGACCTTGGTCAACTTGGCGAACAGGTTGCGTCCTTCCTGCGGGCTCTGGGCCATGTTGGCCAGAACGCGGAAGCGGTTCATGCCGTAGTCGCGATTGAGCAACTTGATCAAGGCGTAGGCATCGGTAATCGAAGTCGGCTCGTCGCACACCACCAGCAGCACTTCCTGGGCTGCGCGAACGAAACTGACGACCGAGTCACCAATGCCCGCAGCGGTGTCGATCACCAATACGTCGAGGTTGTCGCCGATATCACTGAAGGCCTGGATCAGGCCGGCGTGTTGCGCGGGGCTCAGATGCACCATGCTCTGAGTGCCGGATGCGGCCGGAACGATTCGGATGCCGCCGGGTCCCTGCAGCAGTACATCGCGCAGTTCGCAGCGGCCCTCGATCACGTCGGCCAGGGTACGTTTGGGTGTCAGGCCCAGCAGAACGTCGACGTTCGCCAGTCCCAGGTCGGCGTCCAACAGCATGACGCGCCGGCCAAGCTCAGCCAGAGCCAGGGACAAGTTCACTGACACATTAGTTTTCCCGACGCCACCTTTGCCGCCGGTCACCGCAATCACCTGTACGGGATGCATGCTGCCCATGTTATTTCTTTACCTTGTCTTGCATAGACGGAGGCCACATTACTGGCTGCGCGTTCGCAATCGGAACAATGCATGGCAGACCATCGATGTAGGTACAAAAACTGTTCATTACTACCTTAGCCAACCTGCTTGGTTTGGCTGTGGTAAATATCAGCGAACATGTCAGCCATGGCTTCTTCGCTGGGTTCTTCCTGCATTTGTACGCTGACGGCGCGACTGACCAACTGATGACGGCGCGGCAGATGGAGATCATCCGGAATCCGCGGGCCATCGGTCAGGTAGGCCACGGGTAACTCATGACTGATAGCCAGGCTCAACACCTCGCCCAGACTAGCCGTCTCATCCAGTTTAGTCAGGATGCAGCCAGCGAGCCCACAACGCTTGTAACTGTGATAAGCGGCGGTTAGAACCTGTTTTTGGCTGGTGGTTGCCAGGACCAGATAATTTTTTGAGCGGATACCGCGACCGGCCAGGCTTTCGAGTTGCATACGCAGGGCCGGATCGCTGGCCTGCAGGCCAGCGGTATCGATCAGCACCACCCGCTTGCGCAGCAAGGGTTCCAGCGCCTGCACCAGGGACTGGCCCGGATCGACGTGGGTCACCGACACGTTGAGAATGCGCCCCAGGGTCTTGAGCTGCTCCTGGGCACCGATGCGGAAGCTGTCCATGCTCACCAGCGCAATGTTCTGCGCGCCGTACTTGAGCACGTAACGGGCCGCCAGTTTGGCCAGGGTGGTGGTCTTGCCCATGCCGGCAGGGCCGACCATGGCGATCACACCGCCCTCCTCCAGCGGCTCGACTTCGGGGGTAACGATCATGCGCGCCAGGTGCGCCAGCAACATGCGCCAGGCCTGACGGGGTTCTTCGATTTCGGTGATCAGCGCCAGCAGGTCGCGCGACAGCGGGCCAGACAGGCCAATGCGTTGCAGGCGGCGCCAGAGGTTGGCTTGGTCCGGACGGCTGCCTTGCAACTGATTCCAGGCCAGGGAGCCCAGCTGGACTTCCATGAGTTCGCGCAGGCTGTTGAGCTCGAATCGCATCGAGTCGAACGCCCGCGGGTCCACGCCACCGGACGCTGGCGCAGCGGCTGGTGCGGGGCGACGGGGTTCGGCGTACGTCGGCTCGATCAGCGGCTCGGCGGCGGTCAACGGCAAGCCGGCGAACAACTGACGGTTGGTGCTCTGGTCGCTCTCGCCATCGCTACGCAGGCTCAATTCGGCCTGGGCGGTGACGATCCGCGACTGAGTCTTGCGCAGCTCGTCCTCGAGCTCCATGTTCGGAACCCGCGGCGCCAGCGCCGACAACTTGTAATCCAGCGCAGCCGTCAGCTCGACACCTCCGGCGATCCGGCGGTTGCCAATGATGGCGGCATCAGCGCCCAGCTCATCGCGAACCAGCTTCATGGCCTGACGCATATCGGCGGCGAAAAAACGCTTAACTTGCATAAACCACTACCTCAGCCGTTGGGCCCTACTGTCGCAACGATGGTCACTTGCTTGTTGTCAGGGATTTCCTGGTAAGCCAACACGTGCAAACCCGGGACTGCGAGCCGACCGAATCGCGAGAGCATCGCGCGAACCGGACCGGCCACCAGCAGAATCACCGGCTGACCTTGCATCTCCTGCCGCTGCGCCGCGTCGATCAACGAACGTTGCAGCTTCTCAGCCATGCTTGGCTCCAGCAGAACGCCTTCTTCCGAGCCTTGCCCGGCCTTTTGCAGACTATTGAGCAATATCTGTTCCAACCTTGGCTCCAGCGTGATGACTGGCAGCTGCGACTCAGTGCCTACAATGCTTTGCACGATTGCACGGGATACGCCAACCCGCACGGCAGCCACTAGCGCGGCGGTATCTTGACTCTTGGCGGCATTGTTGGCGATAGCCTCGGCAATACTGCGGATATCGCGCACAGGCACTTGTTCGGCCAGCAGCGCTTGCAGCACCTTGAGCAGCTGCGACAGCGAAACCACGCCCGGCACCAGCTCCTCGGCCAGTTTCGGCGAGCTTTTGGCCAGCAATTGCATGAGTTGCTGCACTTCTTCGTGACCGATCAGTTCACTGGAGTGCTTGTAGAGAATCTGGTTCAAGTGGGTAGCCACTACGGTACTGGCATCGACCACCGTATAACCGAGGGATTGCGCCTGGGCGCGCTGGCTGATTTCAATCCAGACCGCCTCCAGGCCAAAAGCCGGATCTTTGGCGGTAATGCCGTTGAGCGTGCCGTAGACCTGCCCCGGGTTGATCGCCAGTTCGCGATCCGGGTAAATCTCCGCTTCGGCCAGGATCACCCCCATGAGGGTCAGGCGATAGGCACTGGGCGCCAGGTCGAGGTTGTCGCGGATATGCACCGTGGGCATCAGGAAGCCCAGGTCCTGGGACAATTTCTTGCGCACCCCCTTGATCCGCGCCAGCAACTGGCCACCCTGGTTGCGGTCCACCAACGGAATCAGGCGATAACCCACTTCCAGGCCGATCATGTCGATCGGTGTCACGTCATCCCAGCCAAGCTCCTTGGTTTCCTGGGCGCGTGCCGGCGACGGCAGCAGCTCCTGCTGGCGCTTGACCTCTTGCAGGGCCTGCACCTTGGCGACGTTCTGCTTTTTCCAGAACAGGTACGCGCCACCAGCCGCCAGGGCCGCCATGCTCAGGAACGAGAAGTGCGGCATGCCGGGCACCAGGCCCATGACCGCCATCAAGCCCGCCGCCACCGCCAGCGCCTTGGGCGAGGCGAACATCTGGCGATTGATTTGCTTGCCCATGTCTTCCGAACCGGATGCACGGGTCACCATGATCGCCGCGGCTGTCGATAACAACAGTGATGGCAATTGCGCCACCAAACCGTCACCGATGGTCAACAGCGCATACACCTTGCCGGCGTCGGCGAAGTTCATGTTGTGCTGGAAGATACCGACCGCCATGCCGCCGATCAGGTTGATGAACAGGATCAACAGGCCGGCGATGGCGTCACCCCGGACGAATTTGCTGGCACCGTCCATGGAACCGTAGAACTCGGCTTCCTGGGCCACTTCCATCCGGCGCAACTTGGCCTGGTTCTGATCGATCAATCCAGCGTTGAGGTCGGCGTCGATCGCCATTTGCTTGCCGGGCATCGCATCGAGGGTGAAGCGTGCGCTCACCTCGGAAATCCGCCCGGCACCCTTGGTCACCACGACGAAGTTGATGATCATCAAGATCGCGAAGACCACGATACCGACCACGTAGTTACCGCCGATCACCACCTCACCGAAGGCCTGGATCACCTTGCCGGCGGCCGCGTGACCGTCCTGGCCGTGGAGCATCACCACCCGCGTGGAGGCCACGTTCAACGCCAGGCGCAACAGCGTCGCCACCAGCAGAATGGTCGGAAACACCGCGAAATCCAGCGGACGCAAGGCGTACACGCACACCAGCAGCACGACGATGGACAGGGCGATGTTGAAAGTGAAGAACACGTCCAGCAGGAACGGCGGCACCGGCAACATCATCATCGCCAGCATGACCAGCAGCAACAGCGGCACGCCCAGATTGCCCCGACTGAGGTCGGCAATGTTGCTGCGGGCACTGTTGATTAACTGAGAGCGATCCACCGGTATTCCCCGTTCCTTTGAAGCAAACTTTTGACGCCGGGTGCCGGCGTAGAGGGGGTACTGCAAGAAGCCTTCCAACTTTTGCGGAGGGTGGGATAGAGGGGGTTTCAAGAAGTTATGGTGTCACCTGGGCTGATGCCTTGGCAGGCAAGCCCTGCCCTCAAACTTGCGTCGAATGCAGATTTTGCGTTCACCCCCGATCCTGTGGGAGCCGGGCTTGCCCGCGATGAGGCCGGTACTGTCAGCACACATCTCAAGCACCCACCCCAAGCCATCGAAATGCACACATCCCGCTGGGTCGCGCAGCGCCCCCAAAACCGACGACCGCGTCCTATCAGGCCAACCAACCCGCTGATCTACGACTGCTGCGCAGCCGAACGAGAGCAAGCCCTCGCCACAATCGATCGTTGTCCCAGAGCTTTCCGGCACGACAAATACATGGAAAACCTAGCAGTTCTGCTAGTACCCAACCCATGCCAAACCGCCAATACTGAGCTTCCGCACTTCGGACCTTCGGAGCAACCTCCCATGACATCGCCGCGCGAGACCGTACTCTGCCAATACCACTACGACCCTCTTGATCGACTGACCAGCCACGCACTGCCAGATACCCCCGAGCGCCAGCGCTTTTACTGCAAAAGCAGGTTGGCTACCGAGGTACAGGGGGCGATGCGCTACTCGATCGTTCAGCACGGTGATCAGTTGTTGGCGCAGCAGCGAAGTGAGGGTGATATACCCGATACCAAGCTACTGGTCACCGATCAGCAGCGCTCGGTGTTACAGACGCTCAAGGCGGATCGTCCAACTCAACCCATTGCCTATTCACCCTATGGCCATCGCCCTGACGAGAACGGGCTACTCAGCCTGCTTGGTTTCAACGGTGAACGGCCGGATCCGGTGACCGGGCATTATTTGCTGGGGAATGGGTATCGGGCGTTTAATCCGGTTTTGATGCGGTTTAACAGTCCGGATAGTTGGAGTCCGTTTGGGAGAGGTGGATTGAATTCGTATGCATATTGCCTGGGGGATCCGATCAACCGTCACGATCGAAATGGGCACACCCCGTATTCTTTCATGACTGCCATCCCAACTTATTTAAAGAAATCAATATTACATAAAATACAAAATAGCGTTTCACTATCAAAACTGCCTAAAAAAATGCGCTATAAAAGCGAGCTCATAAAGAAGCAAGTCGCCGAAAAAATACAGACATCAACCAGAGAAGGAGCCCTATTGGAGAAAGCCGTAAAAGACTCTGGCGATATCAAGCCATTAACATTTACAACAGATCCAAAACTTTCCACAGCCCAATATTTTCAGCATCAAAAACAGGGAGTCTCATTCGACAAGAATGGTATCCCCAATCCCAAAACCTCCATAACGATGACCAACGCTCTAGGACAGGAAACGTTACGCACCGATTTCTTCGATGATAGTTTCAGTTTCTTTCACCATCAAGCCCAAGGTAACGGACCAGAACCTTATAAAACGATTATGAGTGAAGCCGCAGGTAAGACTTTAATCAGAAGAGCACAATACATTCGAGATCACGCACTTCGAAACTATCAAGACCCATCATAATGACAGGAAAAAATTTCGCCCCCTTCGGCAACTCCAGATGCACGTATTACTTGTAGAAGCTGTCGAAGGCCGCGATCTTTCCAGCGCTTAATCGCATCAGGAATCCCGCCGCAAATCCGGCGGAATCGGCAGATCATCCTTGAGCGGATCCGGTCGCTTGCCCTTACCCGCCCGGTACTGTCGGATCTGATAAACGTAAGCCAGCACCTGCGCAACCGCGAGATACAGCCCACCGGGAATTTCCTGCTCAAGCTCGGTGGAGTAATAAATCGACCGCGCCAGCGCCGGGGACTCCAGCAGCAAAATCTCATTGGCCGCTGCGATCTCACGGATCTTCAGGGCCAGGAAGTCGCTACCCTTGGCCAGCAATACCGGCGCATTGCCCTTTTCCGGGTCGTACTTGAGGGCCACGGCGTAGTGCGTCGGGTTGGTGATGACCACGTCGGCCTCGGGAATGGCGGCCATCATCCGCCGCTGGGACATCTCGCGCTGCAGCTGCCTGATCCGCTGCTTGACCTCCGGCCGCCCCTCCTGGTCCTTGTGCTCGTCGCGCACCTCCTGCTTGGTCATCAGCAGTTTCTTGTGGCTTTCCCAGAGCTGCACCGGCACATCCACCACAGCGATCAGGATCAGCCCGCACGCCATCCACAAGGTGCTCCAGCCCACCACTTGCAGACTGTGAATGATCGCCATGTCCAAGGGCTCATGGGCGATGCGCAGCAGGTCATCGATGTCCGATGACAACACCGCCAGCGCCACGAACAGGATGATGATGAACTTGGCCAGGGCCTTGAGCAGTTCGATCAGCGACTTGGTCGAGAACATGCGCTTGAGGCCGGGACCGGGGTTCAAGCGACTGAATTTGGGCGCCATGGAGCTCGCCGCGAACAGCCAGCCACCCAGGGAAATCGGACCGATGATGGCGGCCAGCACCAAGGTGATCATCACCGGCTGGATCGACCACAGGGCAATTTGCCCCGAACGCATCAGGTAGGTGGCCATGTAGCGCTGATCCAGAATCACTTCCCGCGGCAGCGAGAAGTTGATGCGCATCAGCTCCATCATGTCCTGCGCCATGGCGCCGCCAAAAATCAGCAACGCCGAGGCACCGACCAGCATGATCGCCAGGGTGTTGAGCTCCTTGGAGCGGGCTACCTCCCCCTTCTCACGGGAGTCCTGCTTGCGCTTCTCCGTGGGGTCTTCTGTTTTGTCCTGACCGCTTTCGCTCTCGGCCATGACTCAGCTCGCCCGCGCCATTTCGCGTAACAACTGCAAGGCTTCGGTGGCCAGCGGTTGATACTGGTTGAGAATGTCCGCCAGCCCGACCCAGACGATGAACAGCCCAAGCACCAGGATCAGCGGGAAGCCGACAGAAAAAATATTCAGTTGCGGCGCCGCCCGGGTCATGACGCCAAACGCGATGTTGACCACCAGCAACGCGGTGATCGCCGGCAGCACCAGCAACAACGCCGAACCGAGCACCCAGCCGAGCTTGCCGGCGAGTTCCCAGTAGTGATTGACCATCAGGCCACCACCCACCGGCAGCGTGGTGAAACTCTCGGTGAGGATCTCGAACACCACCAGATGACCGTTCATGGACAGGAACAGCAGCGTCACCAGCATGGTGAAAAACTGCCCGATCACCGCCGTCGACACACCGTTGGCCGGGTCGATCATGGAAGCGAAGCCCATACCCATCTGGATGGCGACGATTTGCCCGGCCACCACAAAGGCCTGGAAGAACAGCTGCAAGGAGAAGCCCATCACCGCACCGATGAGAATCTGCTCGGCAATCAGCAGCAACCCGCTCAGATCCAGGGCATTCACCGGCGGCATCGGCGGCAGGCCCGGCGCGATGACCACGGTAATGGCCAAGGCGAAATACAGGCGGATGCGCCGGGGCAGCAGGGTCGTGCCGAACACCGGCATGACCATCAGCAAGGAGCCGACGCGAAACAGCGGCAACATGAACGTCGCCACCCAGGTGCTGATCTGCGTATCGGTCAGCGCAAGCAGTGACATGGTTTAGCCGATGACCTGAGGAATACTGCCGTACAACTGCAGGATGTAGTCCATGAAGGTCTGCACCATCCATGGACCGCCGACGATCAGCGTCACCAGCATCACCAGCAGGCGCGGCAGGAAGCTCAGGGTCTGTTCGTTGATCTGGGTGGCAGCCTGGAACATCGCCACCAGCAGGCCCACCAGCAAACTCGGAATCACCAGGATCGCCACCATCATGGTGGTCAGCCACAGCGCTTCGCGAAAGATGTCGACCGCTACTTCCGGCGTCATGGCGAGACACCGCCGAAGCTGCTGGCCAGTGTGCCGATGATCAGCGCCCAGCCATCCACCAGCACGAACAACATGATCTTGAACGGCAGGGAAATGATCAGCGGCGAGAGCATCATCATACCCATGGCCATCAACACACTCGCCACGACCAGGTCGATGATCAGGAACGGAATGAAGATCATGAAGCCGATCTGGAAAGCCGTTTTCAGCTCGGAGGTCACGAAGGCCGGTACCAGGATAGTCAGCGGCGCCTGATCCGGCGTCGCAATGTCAGTGCGCTTGGACAGGCGCATGAACAGCTCCAGATCGCTGGTGCGGGTCTGGGCGAGCATGAAGTCCTTGATCGGCACCTGCGCCTTGGCGACCGCATCCTGAGCCGTCAGTTTTTCCGCCAGATACGGCTGCAAGGCGTCCTGGTTCACCCGGTCGAACACCGGCGCCATGATGAACAGGGTCAGGAACAGCGCCATGCCGGTGAGGATCTGGTTCGACGGCGTCTGCTGCAGGCCCAGGGCCTGGCGCAGGATCGAGAAGACAATGATGATCCGGGTGAAGCTGGTCATCAGCATGACAAACGCCGGGATAAAACTCAGCGCGGTCATGATCAGCAGGATTTGCAGGCTGACCGAGTATTCCTGCGCACCCTGCGCATTGGTGCCCAGGGTAATGGCCGGGATCGACAGCGGATCGGCGGCGAATGCCAGTGGCGCGGCCAGCATCAGGGCCAGCGTCAAGACGATGCGTAGCGCACCCATTACTTCTTATCCTTCTGATCTTTACCCAGCATCTCCAACAGGCGCTGGGCAAATTCCGGCGTCGGCTTCTCGGTACTCGGCACTTGCACCGGCTCCTTGAGCACGTGCAGCGCAGCAATGTTGCCGGGGCTCAGGCCCAACAGAATCTGCTCGTTGCCGACCTGCACCAGCATCAGCCGGTCGCGCGGCCCCAGCGCGCGGGAGCCGACAATCTCGATCACCTGCCCCTTGCCGGCCGGACCGGCCTGCTGGACCCGCCGCAGCAACCAGGCGAGGAGAAAGATCAGCCCCAGCACCAGCAGCAAGCCGAACACCAGCTGCGTCAGCTGGCCAGCCACACCACTGCTCACCGCTGGCGCAGCGGCGGTAGCAGCTGTCGCAACCGGCTCGGCCGCCAGCACGCTGAACGGCATCGCCAGCACAAACCCAAGAACCTTTTTCACTCAGCGCAGCTTCTTGATGCGTTCGCTTGGGCTGATCACGTCCGTCAGGCGGATGCCGAACTTCTCGTTGACCACCACCACTTCGCCGTGGGCGATGAGCGTGCCATTGACCAGCACGTCCAGCGGCTCGCCGGCCAGGCGATCGAGCTCGATCACCGAACCCTGGTTGAGTTGCAACAGGTTGCGGATGTTGATGTCGGTGCTGCCCACTTCCATGGAAATCGACACCGGGATATCGAGGATTACGTCCAGGTTCGGACCGTCGAGGGTGACCGGATCGTTGTTTTTCGGCACGCTGCCGAACTCTTCCATTGGCAGGCGGTTGGACGCGGAGCTGCCGGAATCGGCGGCCAGCAAAGCGTCGATGTCAGCCTGCCCGGCATCGCCGGTTTCTTCCAGGGCCGCAGCCCATTCATCGGCCAGTGCCTGATCGTCCTGCGTGTTCATATTGTCAGTGTCCTCGGCGAGCAAAAATTCAGAATTCGGTTAATCGCGAATGGGTTCTAGCGCCGGTCAACGGCGCTCGATCGGCTCGATCACTTGCAATGCCAGGTTGCCCTTGTGCGAGCCCATCTTGACCTTGAAGGCCGGCACGCCGTTGGCGCGCATGATCATTTCTTCCGGCATCTCGACCGGGATCACATCCCCCGGCTGCATGTGCAGGATGTCGCGCAGGCGCAACTGACGACGGGCCACCGTCGCCCCGATTGGCACGTCGACGTCCAGCACGTCCTGGCGCAGGGCGTTGACCCAGCGCTCGTCCTGGTCGTCGAGGTCCGACTGGAAGCCGGCGTCGAGCATTTCGCGCACCGGTTCGATCATCGAGTACGGCATGGTCACGTGCAGGTCGCCGCCACCGCCATCGAGTTCGATGTGGAAGGTCGACACCACAATGGCCTCGCTCGGGCCGACGATGTTGGCCATGGCCGGATTCACTTCCGAGTTGATGTACTCGAAATTGACTTCCATGATCGCCTGCCAGGCTTCCTTCAGATCGACGAACGCCTGCTCCAGCACCATGCGCACCACACGCAGTTCGGTCGGGGTGAATTCACGCCCTTCGATCTTGGCGTGCCGGCCGTCGCCGCCGAAGAAGTTGTCCACCAGCTTGAACACCAGTTTGGCGTCGAGGATGAACAGCGCGGTGCCGCGCAGGGGTTTGATCTTGACCAGGTTGAGACTGGTCGGCACGTACAGCGAGTGCACGTATTCGCCGAACTTCATCACCTGCACGCCGCCGACCGCCACGTCCGCCGAGCGACGCAGCATGTTGAACATGCTGATGCGGGTATAGCGGGCGAAACGCTCGTTGATCATTTCCAGGGTCGGCATGCGTCCACGGACGATGCGATCCTGGCTGGTCAGGTCATAGCTTTTGACGGTGCCGGGTTCGGCAGCGTTTTCGGTCTGTACCAGACCATCGTCGACGCCATGCAACAGCGCGTCGATCTCATCCTGGGACAGCAGGTCCTGCACGGCCATGTCGTGTTCCTACTGCAGTACGAAATTAGTGAAAAGCAACTGTTCGATCACCACTTTGCCGAGCTCTTTCTGCGCCACTTCCTGGACGCTGGCGGTGGCTTTCTGCCGCAGCATTTCCTGGCCGACCGGCGACGCGAGAGTCGCGAAGTCCTGCCCGGAAAACAGCATCACCAGGTTATTGCGGATCACCGGCATGTGGACCTTGAGCGCCTCCAGATCCGCCTGGTTACGCGCGAGCATGGTGATGCTTACTTGCATGTAGCGCTGGCGACCGTTCTGGTTGAAGTTGGCCACGAAAGCCGGCGCCATCGCCTCGAAAATCGCGGGCTGTTTGCCGACGGGAGCGATTTGCGCCTCGGCGGCGGCAGGCTTGCTCTGAGCGCTGTGCATGAAGTACCAGGTCGCCCCCACGGACACACCGATCGCCAGCAGCAGGGCCACCACGATCACGATAATCAGCTTGAGTTTGCCTTTGGTTGCGGGGTCTTTTACTGCTGCGTCGCTCTTCGCCATGCCAATAATCCGTCACTAATCGGGTTTTCACAGTCGCACGGCAAGGCAAGAGCAAGTGTTATGCCATGTAGGAGCGAGCCTGCTCGCGAAGAATTCAAGAGCGCCGCGTTTAGCCAGTAAACACGCGTTATCGTTAACGATCATCGCGAGCAAGCTCGCTCCCACAGGGTCAGGTATTGTGTTCGTCAGGCGTAGTAATCGACCGCGCTGGAGCCGATCACGCTGATKGTATTGGCAGCCACTTCAGCGACGCCCGGGGTCATGTCGTCATCCGTTGAATCGAGGCGACCGCCGCTGGCGCTGGTCTTCCCGCTCTGGCTTTGCCGGGCCTGTTCCTGCCCTTGCTGCGAACCACGGGACTGGTCCGAAACGTTGACATCGACCTGCCCCATGCCCTGCTGCGCGAACATGTCGCGCAAGCGATGGACCTGGCCATCCAGCGCCTCACGGACACCCGGATGCGCACTCATGAACGTGACCTGGGTCTGTTGATCGGGAACCATGTTCACCCGAATGTCCAGGCGCCCGAGCTCAGCGGGCTGCAACTGGATGTCCGCGGCCTTGAGATTGGCGCTGGACAGGTACATGACCCGGTTCACCACCTCTTCGGTCCAGCCGCTCTGGTGCATGGCGATCGGCTGGTTCACCGGCAAGGCATTGGCTGTCTTCGGTGTGGCCGCCTGGGTCAGCGCGGCCAGACGGTTGGCGAAATCATCGACACGGGTGTCGCTGCTGGCGGACTTGAGATCCTTCAGGCCGTCATCGATCAAGCCGCTGAAAGCCTTGTCGTCCCCTTGGTTGGTGCTGTTCTTGTCGGCCTGAACATCCAGCAGAGTCGCCATGCCGGCGGCAAAGTTCTGCGCCGGTGTCAGCTCACCGTCAGCCTGGGCTTGCGCCTGTGTCGGAGCAGCCTTGGGCTGCGCCTGGCTGGAAGCCGAAACGTGACCGCTCTGTTCCATTGCCAGGCGCACCGCCGGCAATGCATCGAGCGGATCAGCCTGCGGATCGAAATCGCCGTCAGCAGCAGCCTGTGCCGGCGTGGCTGTTACGGTGATTGCTGCGGCAACCGGCGCGCCAACCGTTGGCGGCACAATGTTGGCCACGGCAGGTGTTGCCGGCGCCGGCGCAGTTACTACTGGCTGTACGGCTTGCTGCAACGAGGGATCAAGCGCCGGATCGAGCGGTACGGCATCGACGATCAGCGCCGGCTCGGCATCTGACGCATCATCGTCGACAGACTTGTCGTCAGCCTGCACCGGCGTGTCGGCAGGCAAGGATTTGCCGCCATCGGCAACCACCGGCTCCCCGGCGGCAGACTTGTCGTCGCCAGCGTCTTTTTCTCCGGCGGCATCGGAGCTTTTTTCGCGACTCGGCTTGACCGAGGTATCCGCCGACGCATTAGGCTTGCTCTGGGCCTGATTGGCATAGACATGAGCGAAGCTTGCGGCCTTGTCCCCGGGCTCAGCGGTCTGCGCCGGAGGATTGGCGCAGGCGGCCTGAGTCTTGGCCTGCCTGGAGGCCTGAAGCAGAATATTGGGGGTAACGGGCATGAAACGGTCTCCGCTGCACGGGGCTCGTAAGTACAGTTGGAGAGTTAACTGCAAAGGTCGAGCCAGTTTCACTCGAAGGAGACCAAATGAAGCGCATGCTCAGATTTTCGCCGCGCAACGCTGTCGTTCAGCTTCGTAAAGAGGCCGGATGCCGGCGAATTCGTGGTCGATTTCGCCGACCAGCTCCTGAATGCCAGCCCATGGCGAGCTTCTGGCCTGCTGTTCAAGCCGATGGCATAGTTCGGCCAGCCTGACCGCGCCCATATTGCTGCTGCTGCCCTTGAAGCTATGGGCGGTTGCAACGAGCAATGCAGTACTGTCAGCCGTTCGCAAGGCGTTCAGGCGCTCTTCGGAGTCCGCAAGAAAGATATCCAGCAAATCGGGATAGCCCTCTTCCATCACTTCCTGTAACGCACTCAGCACGCTGCGATCCACATGTTTGTCGTCCACTTGCTCACTCCTTGATCAAGAATGCGCGGATTACTGCGCAGCCTTCCAGATAAACTCCACGTTTGCACTTCGACCATCGTCGGTCCAGCGGGCATTACGCCCCAACTGGCGGATCAGACTGACTCCACGTCCCGACAGGCGGATGTCATCCACAGGTCTTTTCATCACCCTCTCGACATCGAAACCCTTGCCGCTGTCTTCGATGCGAATGGTCAGGCAACCGCCGTCCTCTGTTGGCGCCACCTGCAAATGCAACCGTACATAGCCTTCCTGAAGTTCGTCCAGCCGGGTATTGCGTTGCTGATAATAACGCGCAAAACCCGTCGCATCGCGCTTGAGGCTCGAGTCCAGCCCCAGCACGCCGTGCTCCAGCGCGTTGGAATAGAGTTCCGCCAGCACACTGTAGAGCGCACCGCTCTGGGCCCGCAGACCATGCACCTCAAGCAGCAACTGCAACAGATAGGGCAACGGATTGAAGCGCTTGAGCGTGGCGGCGCGAAACTCGAAGCTCACCGACCAGTCCAGCGGGCACGACTGGCCGCTGTCGGAGTAGACCAACGCCGGCGCAGCGACCTGCGTCGGCTCCAGCAAGCTGATTTCAACCATGCTGACATCGTCGCGCGCTTCTGCGCCAAACTGTCGCAGCGCCCGCTCGATCTCTTCGAACAGCGCATCTGGATGCCGATTGGCGGCAAACACCTGCTGCAATCGCTGCACGCCAAACAACTGGTCATTGGCGTCGCAGGTGTCGATCACCCCATCGGACAACAGGAAAACCCGATCCCCGAGCGCCATGGGAAACACCTCGGTGCGCTCATCGAAGGATTCCGGGCTCAGCACACCCAAAGGCAGATGCCGCGCCGGCAGAGGCGTTCGCTCGCCACTGGCAATGCAATGCAGATAACCGTCGGGCATTCCGCCGTTCCAAACCTCCACCGAACGACGCTGAAAACTCAAGCACAGCAACGTGGCACAGCAAAACATGTCCACCGGCAGGATGCGCTTGAGCTTGGCATTCATCTCGCGCAGGGTTTCCGCCAGGCCATAGCCCTTGGCGGTCATTCCGTAGAAGACTTCGGCCAGGGGCATGGCACCCACCGCCGCCGGCAGACCGTGGCCGGTGAAGTCGCCCAGCAGCACGTGCATGTCTCCGGCCGGGGTGAACGCGGCCAGTAACAGGTCGCCGTTGAACAGTGCATAGGGTGATTGCAGATAACGGATATTCGCTGCGGCATTCAGGCAGCCGGAGTGCGCCACCTTGTCAAAAACAGCCTTGGCCACACGCTGCTCGTTGAGCAGGTAGTCGTGGTGCCGGGCGATCTGATCACGCTGTTGCAGCACGGTGTCCTGCAAGCGCCGCAAGCGATCCATCGCCTTGATCTTGGCGGCGAGAATCACCTGGTTGTAGGGCTTCGCCAGAAAGTCGTCACCGCCGACTTCCAGGCAACGGGCCAGGGCTTCGCTTTCGGACAACGAGGTGAGGAAGATGATCGGCACCAGGGTTTCCCCGGCCAGGATCTTGATTTGCCGGGCCGCCTCAAAGCCGTCCATCACTGGCATCATCGCGTCCATCAACACCAGGTGCGGTTGTTGCTGGCGAAATGCGTCGACCGCTTCGGCGCCGTTGGCCGCCGTCAGCACATCGTGCCCCTGGCGGCGCAGGATGCTCGACAACAGCAGGCGATCGGCGGCGCTGTCCTCGGCAATCAGAATGGTCAGCGGCTCCAGTGGCTGCATGGCAATCAACTGATGTCGAACAGTTTGTCGAAGTTGGAGATGGCGAGGATTTTGCGCACGTCGGTACTGCTGTTGACGACGCGCACATCGGAGTCGTCGCCACCGGCGTGATCGCGCAGCAAAAGCAGCATGCCCAGAGCCGAGCTGTCGAGGTAAGTGGCGTCTTTCAGGTCGACCACAACCGCCGATATCTCTTTATCTTCGTAAGACTGACGAAATTCCTGATGCTTGGCGAAATCGAATCGTCCTTTGACCGATATCGTCAACTTTTGCCCATCAGGGGACACTTCGGTAACGACTGACATTCAATGGCTTCCTTGTCTTTGGAGAACGTTTAGAAGGTTTAGCACCAGCTGTGGATGGGGGCAAGCCTACCTGTTTTTCGAAAGCACGCTCAATAGGGGTTCTCGCGCGGCAAGCGCTGGGACAATTCATCCAGCAATTTCTGTTCGCGCCGGTCTTCAAGCGCCCGCGCCTCATCGGCATAGCGCTGAACCAGCTTGCGCAAACCCTCGACTCGGGCAAACGCCTGCTGCCAGGTTTCCCGGGCCTTGTTCAGGTTGTTTTGATGCCAGGCCAGGCTTTGCCGCTGCTGGTCGATGGCCGTGCCCAATTGCGCGAGAAAGCCCTGATAGCCCAGCAACCATTGACCCGAGACACCACCGCTGCCGCGTACGATCCATTGTTCCTGATAGTCGAGATGGAAGGCTTCAAGGTCGGCGAGTTTACTTTGCGCCAGACGAACCTGCCCTTGAAAGTGCCCCAGGCGCTGGACCGCGGTTTTCTCGGCCTTCTCGGCCATTTCCACCACCGGTGCCAGCCTTCCCGCCCGACTCAGGGCCATGACCGCTTAACCGCCTGCCGCGGGCGCGAAGATCGAGGCGAGATACGCTTCGCTTTCGCCCAGGCTGATGCTGTCATTGAGCCCCTGACGCAGGTATTTGACCAATTGCGGTTGCAGGGAAATCGCCAGATCGGTTTCCCGGTCACCGCCGGCGACATAGGCACCGACGCTGATCAGGTCGCGGCTCTGCTGATAACGCGACCACAACTGCTTGAAATACTGCGCGCGGGCCATGTGTTCCGGTGACACCACCGCCGGCATCACCCGGCTGATGGACGCTTCGATATCGATGGCCGGGTAATGCCCCTCTTCGGCCAGGCGCCGCGACAGCACGATGTGCCCGTCGAGCACGCCCCGTGCCGAGTCAGCAATCGGATCCTGCTGGTCATCGCCTTCGGACAGCACGGTGTAGAACGCGGTGATCGAACCACCGCCTTTCTCCGCATTACCAGCCCGCTCCACCAGTTTCGGCAGCTTGGCGAATACCGACGGCGGATAGCCCTTGGTCGCCGGAGGTTCGCCGATGGCCAGGGCGATTTCCCGCTGGGCCTGGGCGAACCGGGTCAGCGAATCCATCAGCAACAGGACATTCTTGCCCTTGTCGCGAAAATACTCGGCGATTCGCGTGCAATACATGGCGGCGCGCAAACGCATCAGCGGCGCATCGTCCGCCGGGGACGCCACCACCACTGAACGCTTGAGCCCTTCTTCACCGAGGATGTGCTCGATGAACTCTTTAACTTCACGACCCCGCTCACCGATCAGCCCGACGACGATGATGTCGGCCTCGGTGAAGCGCGTCATCATTCCCAGCAACACCGATTTACCGACACCGGTACCGGCAAACAGCCCGAGCCGTTGACCGCGCCCGACCGTCAACATGCCGTTGATGCAACGGATACCCACGTCCAGCGGTTCGCTGATCGGTTCGCGCTTGAGCGGGTTGATGGTCGGGCCATCCATTGGCACCCAGTCTTCGGCCTTCATCCCGCCCTTGCCGTCCAGTGCACGGCCGGCGCCATCCAGCACCCGCCCGAGCATGCTCATGCCCATCGGCAAACGCCCGGTATCGGACAAGGGAACTACGCGGGCGCCAGGTGCGATACCGGCGACGCTGCCGACTGGCATCAGAAAGACTTTACTGCCGGAGAAGCCCATCACTTCGGCTTCAACCTGTACCGGGTGATAGCTGTCGTCGTTGATGACCATGCAGCGGCTGCCCATGGCGGCGCGCAGGCCTTCGGCTTCGAGGGTCAGACCGACCATGCGCAGCAAGCGGCCTTCAAGGATCGGCGCACCGGCAAGCGTAGTCGCCTCGGCGTAACTGCCCAGGCGCCTGGCGAAGCTGGTGCGCTCAAGGCGCATCAGGTGCATCCGTTTCTGGCGCGGCAGCAGGCTTGCTGTCGACCGGCAGTTCCAGGCTCAAGTCCGGTGCGGTCGGGTGCAAGGACTGTTCGTGCAACTGGTCGAACAGCTTGTCCATCACCTGCGCAATGCGGGTTTCGACTGTGGCGTCGATGCGGCTGTGTTCGGTCTCGACCCGGCAACCGCCGGGCAACAACGATTCGTCCTCGACGATGCGCCAGGTCTCTTCATGGCGTTCGCGCAGGGCTTTGACCTGTTCGAAATCCTGCGGATTGATGTACAACCGCACATTGCCCACGCCCAACGGCAAGAGCTTTAGAGCCTCGCGCATGACGTGTTCGATTTGCGTGGAGTCGATGGCCAGTTCGCGCTGAATTACCTGTTTGGTGATGTGCTGCACGAGGTCGACCAGGGATTTTTCGATCTGGGTGTCCTGCTCGGCGATGGGCTCGAACAGATGCGCCATCAGCTGTTCCAGCCCCGCGATCTTCGCAGAAAGTGCCACTTCGGCTTCCTGACGAACCTTGAGCGTGGTGCTGTGGAAACCTTCCTTCTCTCCCACCGCGAAACCTTCGTTGTAGGCTTCCTGGCGAATGCTTTCGAGCTCTTCAAGGGTCAGTGGCTGGACTTCCTCCAGCGGCACTTCCTCCATTTCCGGCGGTTCGGGTTCAGGCGTTGGTTCAGGCTCGGGCTCCGGCGGGTCGAAACTGGGCAACGCCCAGGACTCGAAGCCACCGACATCCCTGGCCCGGATCAGGTCAGTGGGTGCATCATCATTCTTGACCATGGCGTTAGATCATTTCCTCGCCGCCCTTGCCGCCGAGAACGATTTCTCCGGCTTCGGCCATACGGCGGGCGATGGTGAGGATTTCCTTCTGCGCGGTTTCCACGTCGCTGACGCGTACCGGGCCCTTGGCTTCCAGATCGTCGCGCAACAATTCGGCGGCACGCTTGGACATGTTCTTGAAGATCTTCTCCTTGACGCCTTCGTCCGATCCCTTGAGGGCCAGCACCAGCACGTCGGAGGACACCTCGCGGAGCAGCGCCTGGATCCCGCGGTCGTCGACATCGGCCAGGTTGTTGAAGACGAACATGAGGTCTTCGATCTGACCGGACAGGTCTTCGTCGACTTCGCGGATCGAGTCCATGAGCTGGCCTTCGATCGAGCTGTCGAGGAAGTTCATGATGTCCGCCGCACGCTTGATGCCACCCAGGGTGGTGCGCGAGGCGTTCGAGTTGCCGGAGAACTGCTTCTCGAGAATCTGGTTGAGTTCTTTCAGGGCCGCTGGCTGTACGGTGTTCAGCGAGGAGACTCGCAGGATGATGTCCAGTCGCACCTTGTGGTCGAAGTTGCCGAGCACTTCACCGGCCTGGTCCGGATCAAGGTACGCCACCACGATCGCCTGAATCTGCGGGTGTTCGTAGCGGATCACGTCGGCGACGGCGCGCGGCTCCATCCACTTCAGGCTGTCGAGGCCGCTGGTGTTGCCACCGAGCAGGATGCGGTCGATCAGGCCGTTGGCCTTGTCTTCGCCCAGGGCCTGGGTGAGCATTTTGCGCACATAGTCGTCGGAGCCGACGCCCAGGCTGGTCTGGTCGCCGACGATATCGACGAACTCGCTCATCACCTGCTCGACCTGCTCGCGGTGCACATTACCCATCTGGGCCATGGCCACGCCCACGCGCTGAACCTCTTTGGGACCCATGTGACGCAGCACCTGCGCAGCATCGGTGGAGCCCAGGGACAGCAACAGGATTGCAGCTTTGTCGACCTTGGACAGTTTGGCGGCAACGGCTCGGTTATCACTCATCTGCGTTAATCCACTCTTTCACGACCTGGGCCACACGCCCCGGGTCTTCTGCCACCAGACTCTTGATTGCGTTCAACTGAGCGTCATAGCCTTCGCTCGGGCTCGGCAGCAGAATGCTGGTTGGGCCACCGAGGCTGACACGGTCGTTGGCCAGTTCGCCATCCAGACCGCCCATGCCTCCCAGCTCGATGTCGCTACCAATACCGGCCAGCTGCTTGCCTTTGCCGCCACCGGTGATGTTGTTGAGCACCGGACGCAGCACACCGAACACCAGCACCAGAATGAACAGCACACCCAGCACTTGCTTGACGATGTCCCAGAACCACGGCTGGGAATAGAACGGAATATCGGTAATCACTTCACCGCGCTCGGCGGAGAACGGCATGTTGATCACACTGACGCTGTCACCACGGCTGGCATCGAAGCCGACCGCATCCTGAACCAGGCGAGTGAAGCGTGCCAATTCATCGGCGCTCCAAGGCGCACGGGTAGTTTCGCCATTGGCCGGGTTGATCTTGACCTGGTCATCGACCACCACCGACACCGACAGGCGATTCAATCGGCCCTGCTGCTGCTTGGTATGACTGATGGAACGGTCGAGTTCGAAGTTCTTGGTCGATTGCTGACGCTTGTCCGCAGGGTACGGTGCGAGCATCGGCTGACCGGTGGCCGGGTCCATGATTTGCTGGCCGTTGGCATCGATCAGCGGCTGACCTGGCTGCACCATGCCGGCCGACGCAGTGGCGCCACCGGTGGTTTGCGGCGCGGAGGCCGGCGACGGCGGCTGGTTGCTCAATGCACCCGGCACACCTTGCGGACCGTTGCTGGCGGTACGCTGTTCGTTGACCGACTGCTCGCTACGCAACGCCGGTTGATCCGGGTTGAATTGCTCGGAAGTCGACTCGACCGCACTGAAGTCCACATCCGCGGACACTTCGGCTTTATAGCGATCGTTGCCCAGCACCGGCTGCAGGATGTTGTGTACGCGCTGGGTGAGCATGCTTTCCATGCGACGGCTGTAGTCGAATTGCTTGCCGGCCATGGTCAGTTCGGAGTTTTCCGCCTGATCCGAGAGCAGGTTGCCCTTCTGGTCGACCACGGTGATCTGCGACTTGCTGAGCTCGGGAACGCTGGTCGCCACCAGGTTGATGATGGCCACGACCTGGCCGGGTTCGAGGGAGCGACCGGAATAGAGTTCAACCAACACCGAAGCACTCGGCTTGCGCTCGTCGCGCACGAACACCGAACTTTTCGGGATCGCCAGGTGCACGCGGGCACCCTTGACGTTGTTCAGGCTGGAAATGGTCCGGGCCAGTTCGCCTTCGAGGCCGCGACGGTAGCGGGTCGCTTCCATGAACTGGCTGGTGCCCAGCCCCTGTTCCTTGTCGAGGATTTCGAAACCGATGTTGCCGTCGCTGGGAGTGACACCAGCGGCCGCGAGCTTGAGCCGCGCACGGGAGAGGTCATCGGCCTTGACCAGCAAGGCACCGGAATTGGGTTCGACGGTGTACGGGATATCGGCGGAGGCCAGGGTTTCCATGACCTGCTTGGCGTCCATGCCGGCAAGGCTGCCGTACAGAGGCCGGTAGTCCGGCTGCTGGGACCACAACACCACGGCAAAACCAATCGCCACGCTCGCTGCCAGGCCGACCAGCAGGCCCACCTGACGCAACATGGTCATCTCGGAGAGGTTTTCCAGGAAGGACAACCCGAACAGCGGCGGCTTGCCGTCTATTAGAGTGGCCTTGGCCGGAACATTATCGGCGACTGCTTCTGCCATGACTCAATCTCGTCCTTTAAACCGGCATCTGCATGATGTCTTGGTAAGCCTGAACCAGCTTGTTGCGCACCTGGGTCAACGCTTGGAATGAAACGCTGGCCTTCTGCGAGGAAATCATCACGTCTGTGAGGTCGACGCCGCTTTTGCCGATTTCGAAGGCGCTGGCCAACTGAGTGGAAGCCTGTTGGGTGTCGTTCACTTTATTGACGGCCTGGCCGAGCATGTCGGAAAAGCTGCTGCCCGCCACTTCAGGGACGGCAGCCGACTTCGGCGCAGACATGGCATCCATTTGCATGGCGCGCATGTCCAGCATCAACCGATTGAATTCAATACCTTGGCTCATGGTTTCTCTCTTTGACGACCCGCAATTTTTTGACACTCACTCGGCGGGTAATGAGGTGTTAGCAACAAGGGTGCCAGCTCCATGGCCTTGTTTCACAAAAGCCCTTCCTTACGCCCCCCTCCTGTAGGAGCGAGCCTGCTCGCGATGGTCGTGAACGATATTGCGGGGCGGCAGGATAAGCGCGACAGCCTTGAGTCCATCGCGAGCAGGCTCGCTCCTACAGGAGGGGGGCGTAAGGAAGGGCTTTTGTGAAACAAGGCCATGGAGCTGGCACCCTTGTTGCTAACACCTCATTACCCGCCGAGTGAGTGTCAAAAAATTGCGGGTCGTCAAAGAGAGAAACCATGAGCCAAGGTATTGAATTCAATCGGTTGATGCTG
>NZ_JBFULI010000032.1:0-79875 GCF_056400405.1 Pseudomonas sp. P5_B3
CCTGGTCCCCAAGGTCGGTGACTTCATAGGTATCGCTGCCGCCACCGCCGACCATCATGTCGGCACCTGCGCCACCGACGAGGACGTCGTTGCCCGCTCCGCCCGCGATCGTGTTGGCCAGCTCGTTACCGTTGCCCACGAAGTTGCCGCTGCCGCCGAAAAACAGATTCTCGACGTCGGCACCCAGGGAGTAGCTCGCGAGCGAGGTCCAGACCGTGTCGCCACCACCACCGGCGGCCTCGATCACCTGGTCCCCAAGGTCGGTGACTTCGTAGATATCGTTGCCGCCACCGCCGACCATTATGTCGGCACCTGCGGCACCGATGAGGATGTCGTTACCCGCACCGCCCACGATCGTGTTGTCGAGCACGTTGCCGCCGCCCGCGAAGTTGCCGCTGCCGCCGAAAAACAGATTCTCGACGTCGGCACTCAGGGTGTAGCGCGTGAGCGAGGTCCAGACCTCGTCAATGCCGCCACCGGCGAGCTCGGTCACCACGTCCCCAGCGTCGGTGACTTCGTAGATATCGTTGCCAATACCGCCGGCCATCGTGTCGGCACCGACACCGCCGATGAGCACGTCATTGCCCGCATCACCATTGAGGATGTCGCTGCCGCCCAAGCCGTTCAGGATGTCGTTGCCATCACCTCCGCTGATCACGTCGTCGCCTGCCGTGCCGGTCAATATGTCGGCACCGGCGGTACCGACAATCACATCGCCGACCACGGTCGTTGGCGCGGAGAAGACCTGCTCCAGCGTGCCGAGGCCATCGGTGAAACTCGCGACAACGCGAAGGCTCAATCCGACCTGCGCCTGAGTCGGCGTGAAGGTCGAGCCCGTCGCGCCGGCAATGTCCGTGAAGGACACGCCGATACCCCCTACTTGCCACTGATGCGTGACCACCCCAACTCCGTTGGCGTCGGTGAACGCATCCGTGGCGGTCAAGGCCAAGCCTTCCGTCGGGGTCGTATCGCTGATCAGCACAGAGCCAACCGGCAGGAGGTTGACGGGGCTGCCGCCGAGCGGCGCAGTTGGCGCGGTCGGCGTCGAGAACACGCTTTCCAGCACGCCGTGGCCGTCCTGATAGATGGCCCTGACGCGTAGTGCCAGTCCCAGCTCAGCCGCGGTCACCGTGAAGGTCGAGCCGGTCGCGGTTCCGAGTCCACCTCCGAGCGCAATACCAATGTCGTCGAAGATACCGGTGCCCGGGTTCGTTTCGACCTGCCATACGAAGGCGACGGGACCGGTGATCGCACCGCCTGCAGTGAGATTGTCCGCATCGCTGACGGAGTCGGCCAACACCGTCAACACTTGGCCAACGGCCGGCGTGCCATCGCTGATCCTCAGCAAGCCCACCGGCTCGGCATTCAAGCCAGTGACGAGAACCTGCGACTGATCGGCGAACTGCAGCCGCTCGATATTGCTGAGCCTGTCAGTACCGTCCCGACCGACGACGCTGTCGGCCACGGTGACCGTGCCGTCGACGTTCTCGATGATGGTGTAGTCGGCCAGAAGGCCGGTGTACAGGGCCGTGTCGAAGGAATGGCCAGGGTTGAGGGGGTCAGGCGCATCCGTCAGGATCTCACGGACGGCGACGAGTTGGCCGGGGTTGTAAGTACCGTTGAGCATGAGCGGCACCAACGGGACCATGCTGTCGAACGTTGCGATCTCCGGACCTGTGCCATCAATGTTCTGCCGCACACTGATGCGCACGTTGAGCCACTTGTCGCCGTCGATGAGGTCATCGCCGCCATGGCCTTCGATGATATCGCTGCCGCCGCCGCCGAGGACGATGTTGCCGGCGCCGAACTGATCGTCTGCCGTGCCCACAATGCCGTCCGGGCCGGCTGCTGCGGTGCCGACGAACGAGCGCAAGCCGCTGACCAGGTCGAAGTTGGTGAGCACGCTGCCCTGAGCACCGGCAGCCGCGATCACGGTGGCATCGGCATCATCGCCACGCAGGATGTCGCTGAAGTGCGATCCCGTCAGACCTTCCACCTGACGGAACCGAGCCACGGTTGCGGCCAACTCCGGCAGTGGCGGCGCGATAACGCTGTCGGCGAGGCCCAGGTCGACKGACACGCCGAACGGGTCGTCCTTGAAGCCGGCCCAGTCGTAACCGGAGCCACCCAGGTAGCGGTCCCCCGCGCCGCCGTTACCGAACATGATGTCGTCGCCACCTTCGGCCATGAATCTGTCGGGCCCGCCGGTGCCGATAAAGATGTCGTTACCGCGTATCAGGTCGAGCCCGTTCGGGTCGAAATTATCGCCGGGAGCACCATCGGCGGTTCCCTTCTCGATCCAGTCGTCGCCTTCGTTGCCCATCAGTTGTTCGTCGGCGACACTGCCCATGATGAAGTCGTCGCCCGCGCCGCCGAAGACCTCCGAGGAGTCCTCACCGGTGACGATGAAGTCCTTGCCGAAGCCGCCGAGGTTCAGATTGATGCCGTTGCCACTGTGGATGACGTCGTTACCGTCGCCGCCATGAATGGTGTCGTCGCCGCCCATGTCGTTGATGATGTCGTCGCCGTCGCCCCCGACGATGAAGTCGTTGCCGTAGCCACCTTCGAGGCGGTCATTGCCACCGTCGCCATAGAGCGTGTCGTCGCCGTCGCCAGAGACGAGAATGTCATTGGCGGCCGAGCCACCGAGCACCACATGGTCTTCGCCGGTGTACTGCAGGTAGTTGGTATCGGGACCGACCGTGTTGGGGTTGTCCCGAATCACCAGCGGAACCAGGGCGCTGCCGCCGACAGGATCGGTATTACCGGGCAGGTTGTCGGCGGCCTCATTGACTAGCGTCAATGGATTGTCGACCAGTATGCCATCCGGCCCGGCAATCACGCTCTCGTTGAACTGCTTGGTCGGGTCGACCTCGAGGGTAAAGGCCGGAGTCAAGAACATGACGGCCGGGAGGTGGGTCGCATCGGTGTTGGCCATCACCAGTCTCGCGAACGAGTTGTTCTCCAACTCGGTGACGAAGTTAAGCCCCGCGTTGCGTTCCAGGTAGTAGAAGCGGTCGGCGTTCTGCAGCTTCTCCATCTGGGTCTCGAACACGAAGTTGAAGGTCGAGCCGAGCATGCCGCCAAACGGCATTTTTTCCTCGGCGAGGCCGCCGATCCAGAGGTCGATGTTGTCCAGACCGGTAATGGTGACGCCGGTCGGGCCACTCGCCCAGGCGCCGGTGCTATTGAGGAAGTCCAGCCGGTCCGCCGGCTCGCCGGCGCCGCCCAACACCAGGAGCGAGGCCGCGGCGCGCTTCCCGTCGAGCGTGGTGGCGCTGGTAATGGAGGCGTGCGTGCCATAGGCGGCGATGAAGTTGATCAGCGATTCCGGGTGCTTCAGGTGTTGCACCAAATCGGCCCAGCTGATGTAGGGCTTCAGGTTGCTGTCGCCGGTCGCGGTGTAGAACTCACGACGCGCCTCATTCAGGGTCGGAAGCCCGGTATCACGGCCGCGCGCGATGTTGAGGGCGGGCAGGTCGAGCGGCAGGCCCAGCAAGTTGTTGCGCACCGCTTCGGTGACGAACTCATCGATCTCGTTACCGACCTGGCGCGTCACGCCGCGGACGATGGCACCGGCCGCCTGCGCAGGCGTCGGGCCGCTGGCCGCAAACGCCAGCGGATTGAGGAAGGCCTGAATCAGGCCGACCTCGCTTGAGACGAAGTTGGGGTCTAGCCGGTCGATGGTCTCGACCAGCATCGAGTGGCCGAGGCGATAGACCGCGTGCGCGAACTCGGCGACGATCGCCGGGTCGATCTCGGTTTGATAATTCTGGTGTTCGCCAAGGAAGGGATCGATGTTCGGCTGAATGGTACGCGCGAACTCTTCGAACACCAGGTGCTGGTACTGCATCTCGGTACCGAATTTCGCCGCCTGGAACAGGCGCTCTCCGTTCCAGTGCAGGGCAGCGATCTCAGCCGCGGTTGTTGGCAACACCAACAATTGGGCATCGGGCATCAGCCACTGGTTCAGGAAGTTGACATCGTTGGAGGCGATGGCCACATCCTTGGTGTGCTGGACCAGACGGTTGTGCTCCGAGTGGAAGATGGAGTGGACGGTGGTCAGGCCAATGTTCTCGTTGACCCGGCCGTCGCCGGCGATGTAGTGCGCGTCGAGCAGTTCGTTGTCGTAGAAGCCTGCGGCCACCGGGCCGCCGGCAACGAGGTCGGCATCAGCCGTCAGTGGCGCGCCGGTCTGGCTGTCCACCGGAACGGCGGTGTGGGCGATATCGATGAGGAACTGGTGGCCGGTGCGCACGGCATTGACCAGGCTGATCGGCGCCGCCGGATCTCCCTCGACGAGCACATCATCGGCGGTATCAGGAATACCATCCGGGCCCGTCATCATGACCATCGGGAAGCCGTTCGGGCCCTTGATGAAATTGCCGTAGGCATCGGTGGCGAGCAGCGGCACGTTGTCGAAGTCGGCATCGGTGAGGTTGATCCCGAGCAGGTCATGAGCTTGCGCCTTGACCACTTTCCAGGTGGCCATCCCGCCGATTTCGACGTCGTCGGCTGTGCCGAACACGCCATCGGCGCCCAGGTCACGATTGGTGATCAGCTTGCCGGTCGCCACCGGCGCGCCGGCGGCATTGAACTCGTAGGCGCGCAGGAACACCTGGTGCGAGGGATGCGAGGTATAGGTCTGGTTCTGGTCGACGAACGGCGTGGTGGTGTTTGAAGCCTCGTGGATGTCGTCGGCGGTGCCGAGGATGCCATCGGGCCCGGGCTGGTTGGTGGCCCGCGTCAACACCATGAAGTTGGTCGGGCTGCCCGGAACGAACAGCGGATCGTCCGGCTGCAGCGGAATGAACACCGTGCCGCTGCCGCCCTTGGTCACCAGGTCGAGACCGTGGTCGAAGAACTGACCGAAGAAGGTCATCCAGGTATTGAACGGCGCGGACAGGCCTGCGTCCGGCGCCACGTTAGGCATGAAAAAGGTCTGGAACGTCGTGCCGTCAGTACGGGTTCCAGTAACCACCTGCGCACCGTCCTTCAAGACATCGTCAACCGTGCCGAGGATGCCATCCAGACCGGGATCGAACGTGGCCGCGACCGCCGCCGGGTTGGTGGCGGTGTTGTCGGCGACCAAATTGCTGATGGTGCGCGGCTGCGAGTCGTTCACCAGGCCGCTGGTCTGGGCGTAAGTGGTGCCCGCCTCCGCCGTATCGAACTGCGCCGGAACCAGTCGCGGGAAGATCGTGTCGGCTGCACCGAACTCGTTCTGAGCCACCACCAGGTTGTTGAACGACCCGTCGACCGTGCGCAGGCCCAAAGGCACCCGTGCATTTGGCAGCATGCCGAGGAGATCCTCACCGGCCGCATTCCTTTCCGCGATCTGAATCTGATCGAGAATGAACTGCAGATCGGCCCGGATATAGTGCACACCGGTGCTGGCGACCGGAGTCTCGACCGGCAGCGGGGCTGCCGGTGGCGGAGCAACGCCGGCTACGACCGCTGCGGTTGGAGCAGAGAACGCCGTCTCGAGCACGCCATTTTCATCCTTATAGACGGCCCTGACGCGCAACTCCAGCCCGGCGAGATCCGGGGTCACCCTGAAGGTCGGCCCGGTTATGTGCGCCAATGCTGCGCCCCCGTCCGCAAGACGGGTGATGTCCTGAAAGACGCCCGTACCCGGGACTGCTTCAAACTGCCAGTAGAAGGCGATCGGTCCGGCAATCGCACCGCCGGTAGCGATGTTGTCCGCATCAGTCACGTCGGCAGCCGACACCCTCAGCAACTGACCCGTGGTCGGCGTAGCGTCCGGGGTGTTGCTGGCAGCATCGAGTATGGTCAGCAAGCCCACCGGGTCGTTGTTGAGCCCGACCCCGCCTGGCAGGGTGAGCGACTGATCGTTGAACTGCAGCCGCTCCATATTGGTCAGGCGGTCGGTGCCGTCGCGACCGACGACGCTGTCGGCCACGGTGGTCACTCCGCCCACGGTGGTGACGGTATAGTCGAGCCGGTTACCGGTGAACAAGGCCGTGTCAAAGGCGGGGGCAGCAGTCAGGATCTCGCGGACGATGACCAGCTGACCGGGGTTGAAGGTACCATCGAGCATGAACGGGATCATGGGCTCCATGCTGTCGAAGGTGGCGATCTCCGGCCCGGTTCCGTCAAGGTTCTGGCGCACGCTGATGCGCACATTCAGCCACATGTCGCCGTCGATCAGGTCGTCACCGCCGCGACCTTCGATGATGTCGCTGCTATCACCGCCGAGGAGGATGTTGCCCGCGCCGAACTGATCGTCTACCGTGCCCAGGATTCCGTCCGGGCCGGCTGCAGCCGCGCCAAGAAACGCCCGCAGACCGTTGACAAGGTCAATATTGGTGAGCACGCTGCCTTGGACACCGGCAGCGGCGATCGCGAGCGCGTCGGCATCATCGCCGGTCAGCATGTCGCTGAACGCCGACCCCGACAGTCCTTCCACCTGGGGGAACTTGGTATGCACGCCTGCAACTGAAGGCGACAGGGCCGATTGCTCGAAGGCGATGCGGCTCATGTCCACAGTCACGCCGTAATGATCATCCTTGTAGGTGGCCCAGTCGAAACCGGACATGCCCAACATCTTGTCCGGGCCCTCACTGCCGATGAAGATGTCATCGCCGCCTTCACCGATCATTTCATCGAAGCCGCCGTCACCGCTGAAGACGTCGTTGCCGTCGGTCAACTTTGCCAGCAAAACCGGTGGCAGGTTACCGGTGAAATTGTCGCCGGGGGCGCCGTCCTGGGTCCCGACCTCGATCCAGTCGTCGCCATCGCCGCCCATCATTTGTGCGTTCAGCCGGCTGCCGAGCATGAAGTCATTGCCGGCGCCAGCGAAGACCTCTGAAAAGTCCTCGCCGGTGACGATGAAATCGTTGCCGGCGCCGCCGAGGATGATATTGATGCCGTTGCCGCCGTGGATGACGTCGTTGCCGGCCTCTCCGTGGATGACGTCGTCGCCGCCCATGTCGGTGATGATGTCATCGCCATCGCCACCCTCGATCTCGTCGTTGCCATAGCCGCCTTCGAGGCGATCATTGCCGGCGTCGCCCCAGAGCGTGTCGTCGCCGTCGCCAGCGACGAGAATGTCATTGCCGGCCGTGCCGCCGAGTACCACATGGTCTTCGCCGGTGTACTGCAGGTAGTTGGTATCGGGACCGACCGTGTTGGGGTTGTCGCGGATGACCAGCGGCGTGATCACGACGCCGTTGATGATGATGCCGCCAGTGGGATCGGCATTGCCGGGCAGGTCGTCGACGGTGCCCAGTATGCCGTCCGGACCGGCAATCACGCTCCGGTTGAACTGCCTGGTCGGGTCGACCTCAAGGGTAAAGGTCGGGCTCGAGAACATGAGGGCCGGGAGATGGGTCGCGTCGGTGTTGAGCATCACCATCTTGGCGAACGAGTTGTTCTCGAGCTCGCTCAGGAAGTTGAGTCCCTGGGTGCGGTGCAGGTAGTAGAGCCGGTCGCCGTTCTGCAGCTTCTCGAGCTGGTCCTCGAAGACGAAGTTGAAGGTCGAGCCGAGCATGCCGCCGAACGGCATTTTTTCCTCGGCCAGGCCGCCGACCCAGAAGTCGATGTCATCAACGCCGGAGATGGTAAAGTCGTCTGCGGTGTTCGGAATACCGTCCGCCCCGGCGTTGTTCGCCCAGACACCGGTGCTGTGGAGGAAGTCCAGGCGATCCACCGGCTCACCGACGCCGCCCAACACCAGGAGCGTGGCCGCTACGCGTTTCGCGTCGAGCGTGGTGGCGCTGGTAATGGAGGCGTGCGTGCCGTAGGCGGCGATGAAGTTGATCAGCGATTCCGGGTGCTTCAGGTGTTGCGCCAAATCGGCCCAGCTGGTGTAGGGCTTCAGTTGGCTGTCGCCGGTGCCGGCGTAGAATTCACGGCGCGCCGCGTTCAAGGACGGGATGCCGGCATCGCGGCCGCGCGCGATATTGAGGGCGGGCAGGTCGAGCGGCAGGCCCAGCAAGTTGTTGCGCACCGCTTCGGTGACGAACTCATCGATCTCGTTGCCGACCTGGCGCGTCAAGCCGCGGACGATGGCGCCAGCCGCCTGCTCCGGGGTCGGGCCGCTGGTCGCAAACGCCAGCGGGTTGAGGAAGGCCTGGATCAGGCCGATCTCGCTGGAGACGAAGTTGGGGTCCAGCCGGTCGATTGTCTCGGTCAGCATCGAGTGGCCGAAGCGAAAGACCGTGTGCGCGAACTCGGCGACGATCGACGGATTGATCGTGTCATCGAAGTCCAGGAAGGCGTCGACTTGCGGTTGAATGGTACGCGCGAACTCTTCGAACACCAGGTGCTGATACTGCATCTCGGTGCCGAACTTGGCCGCCTGGAACAGGCGCTCACCGTTCCAGTTCAAGGTCGTCAGATCAGCAGGAACAGCCGTGACTGGCGTCAGCAGCCACTGGTTCAGGAACGTCAGGTCGCCGGCGGCCGTTGAGGCGAGGATCGTGTCCTTGGTCTGCTGGACCAGCCGGTTGTGCTCCGAGTGGAAGATGGAGTGGACGGTGGTCAGGCCGATGTTCTCGTTGACCCGGCCATCGCCGGCGATGTAGTGCGCGTCGAGCAGCTCGTTGTCGTAGAAGCCTGCGGCCAGCGGGCCGCCGGCAACGAGGTCGGCATCGGCCGTCAGTGGCGCACCGGTTTGGCTGTCCACCGGGCTGGCATTGTGCGCGATGTCGATGAGGAACTGATGACCGGTGCGGATCGCCAGCGATGCGTCAATCGGCGCCAGCGGATTGCCCTCGAGCAAGCCGGTCGCGGTCACTATCTGCGCAAAGCCGTTCGCCCCCCGAATGAAGTTGCCGTAGGGGTCGGTCGCCAACAGCGGCAGGTCGAGGACGTCGAGATCGTCGAGATTAATGCCAAGAATGTCGCGCGCCTGCGCCTTCACCACTTTCCAGGTGGCCATCCCGCCGATTTGGACGTCGTCGGCAGTGCCGAACAGGCCATCGGCGCCCAGGTCACGATTGGTGATCAGCTCGCCGGTCGCCACCGGCTTGCCGGCGGCATCGAGTTCGTAGGCGCGCAGGAACACCTGGTGCGAGGGATGCGAGCTGTAGGTCTGGTTCTGGTCGACGAACGGCGTGGTGGTGTTTGAAGCCTCGTGGATGTCGTCGGCGGTGCCCAGGATGCCATCGGGCCCGGGCAGGTTGGTGGCCCGCGTCAACACCATGAAGTTGGTCGGGCTACCCGGAACAAACAGCGGATCGTCCGGCTGCAACGGGATGAACACCGTGCCGCTGCCGCCCTTGGTCACCAGGTCGAGGCCGTGGTCGAAGAACTGACCGAAGAAGGTCATCCACGAGTTGAACGGCGCGGACAGGCCCGCGTCCGGCGCCACGTTAGGCATGAAAAAGGTCTGGAACGTCGTGCCGTCGGTACGGGTTCCAGTAACGACCTGCGCACCGGCCTTCAAGACATCGTCAACCGTGCCGAGGATGCCATCCAGACCGGGATCGAACGTGGCCGCGACCGCCGCCGGGTTGGTGGCGGTATCGTTGACGATCAGGTTGCTGATGGTGCGTGGCTGCGAGTCGATCACCAGGCCGCTGGTCTGGGTGTAAGAGGTGCCCGCCTCAGCCGGGCGGAAGACTGGAGTGGTCAAGCGCGGAAAAAAGTTGTCGGCTGCGCCGAACTCGCCCTGACCCAGTCTCAGGTTATTAAACATCCCGTCGACCGTACGCAGACCGAAAGCAAATTCCGGGCTCGGTATCAGATCGACAAGCGACTGACCGGCCGAGTTTGCTTCCGCGATGAAAATCTGCTGGAGAATGAACTCCAGGTCCGACTTGTTGAAATTGGCCATTTGGATTGCCCTCGATATGTCTGGGTAAAGGCACGGGACGAGAAAGTCCTCCCGCGCCAAGTCAAGTGCTGGCTTGCGCAGTGTGTTGGTTATGTTTTTTAGCGAGAGCTGGCGTTACCCGGGACCCGGGATACACGCCTGGAATTCGCGAAATGAATTGCTCGCCGGGTGATCAGGCAGAGCGAATTCGAGCCTTGGGCGGGCCATGGAATCTGGAAGTGAAGGCGAACGTCCTTGACAGTCCCTTTCCTCTGCAAAAGAACGAAATGAACGACATGATTCGGCTCCTCTCGGGAGAACCACCGTGCCTTGCATTGCCAAAGCGATGGCAAACTTCAGCGGGCGGACCCCCGATAACTAAGACTAAAGTTCCATAGCAAATCTTTGTCAATATTACGTCGATAAAGCAGACGACTGGTGTTAGGAGCCTCAACTAGCTGTTTTTAAAAGACATATAGAAAGTTGAGCGCAGGTATAGAGCAAAATGTTATTTCGAACTGTTTCGCCGCCACCTACGCTGCTGCATAAGGGAGCAACGCAGCGATTTCGCAAGACTCGCCATCCATAGAGCGACCAGCCTGCGTGTCCATAAGAAGCTGTTTACGGAACTACATTTACCGTTAGCTGTTGCGCCACAAGGGCAACCGGCTTTTCGAAGTGGGAGGACCAACATGCCCAAGCAGTCGAGCATCCGTTCCGAACTGGCCGACGCGCTCTTTCGCATGCGCCGCAGTTTTTACTCGCTGGCAGCGTTCAGCGGCGTCATAAACGTCATGATGTTGACGCCAGCCGTTTATATGCTGCAGGTCTATGATCGAGCCCTGGTCAGTCGCAACGTCACGACGCTGGCGATGTTGACTGTGCTGGTGGTAGGTCTGTTCTTGCTGATGTCGACACTGGAAATGGTCCGCACCCGCGTGCTGATCCGGGTCGGCAACTGCCTCGACATGGACCTCAACCAGCGCATTTTCACCGCGGCATTCGAGCGCAACCTGAGCCGCGCCGGAGGTAATCCGGCCCAGGCCCTGCAAGATCTCGCCCAGGTTCGTCAGTTCGTCACCGGCAATTCCCTGTTCGCTTTCTTCGATGCACCGTGGACGCCGATCTACCTGCTGGTCGCCTACCTGATCCACCCGCTGCTCGGACTGCTCACCCTGATCGGCTCGCTGATTCTGATGGGGCTGGCTTATCTCACCGAGAAGGCGACGCAGAAGCCGCTGGCCGAAGCCAATCAGGCCGCCATGTCCTCCGCCCTGTACGCCAACAACAACCTGCGCAATGCCGAGGTCATCGAGGCCATGGGCATGCTGCCGTCGATCAGCAAGCGCTGGTTCCAAAGCCATTTGCGCATTCTGGAAATGCAGACGATGGCCTCCGACCGCGCCGCCTTGATCAGCAGCACCGGGCGCTTCGTGCGGATCACCTTGCAGTCGCTGATCCTCGGCGCCGGCGCGCTGCTGGCGATCGAGGGCAAGATCACCCCAGGGATGATGATTGCCTGCTCGATTCTCACCGGCCGCGCACTGGGCCCGGTGGAACAGGTCATCGCATCATGGAAACAACTGCTCGGCTGCCGTTCGGCCTGGGGCCGGCTCAACGAGATGCTGCATGATTATCCACGCCGGCCACCGAGCATGTCGCTGCAGCGGCCGCAGGGCATGCTGGCGGTGGAGAATGTGTATGCCGGTGCCCCCGGTACCAACAACACGATTCTGCGCGGCGTGGGCTTCAGCCTTGTCCCCGGCGAAAGCCTTGGCATTATCGGTCCATCGGCCTCGGGCAAATCCACCCTCGCCCGCCTGCTGGTTGGCGTCTGGCCGGCGCAGGCCGGCAAAGTGCGCCTGGACGGCGCGGATATATTCAACTGGAACAAGGGCGAACTTGGCCCCTGGCTCGGCTACCTGCCACAGGACGTGGAGCTGTTCGAGGGCAACATCGCTGACAATATTGCGCGCTTTGGCGAAGTGGACAGCGAAGCGGTCATCCGCGCCGCCAAGATCACCGGCGTGCACGAGATGATCCTGCGTTTTCCGCAAGGTTATGACACCCGTCTGGGCACCGATGGCAGCCCGCTTTCCGGCGGCCAGAAGCAGCGCATCGCCTTGGCCCGGGCGTTGTATGGCGAGCCCAATCTGATCGTGCTGGATGAGCCGAACGCCAACCTCGACGACGTCGGCGAAAAGGCCTTGGTCGATGCCCTGGCCGAACTCAAGGGCCGTGGCGCCACCGTCATCCTGATTTCCCACCGTCCCAACGTACTCTGCGCCGTCGACAAGGTGCTGATGCTGCGCGACGGCGGCGTGCAGATGCTCGGCACGCGCGATGAAGTATTCGCAGCGCTGCGCAAGGCCAGTGTGATGCCTGCTGGCGCGTCGACCCCTCTGGCCTCCGTCAAAGCGCGGGAGTGACCGATCATGCAAATGAGCCAACACACCGAGATAATCAAAGCCGATACCAGGAGCATGGTAGATCTGGACGTCGGCAGGCCCGCGCGATGGGGCGTGTGGCTGGTGCTCGCCGGCTTCGGCGGCTTCCTCCTGTGGTCCTGGCTGGCGCCGCTGGATGCCGGCGTGGTAGCGACAGGCACGGTCAAGGTCACCAACAATCGCAAAGCCGTGCAGCATCTGAGCGGCGGTACCGTGGAAGCCATTCTCGTTCGCGAAGGCGATTTAGTGACAAAAGGTCAGGAGGTGGTCCGCCTCGACTCGTTGCGTGCCGTTGCCGAAGAAGGTGCAGTCAGCGCCCAGTACATCGTCAGCAAGACCGTGGAGAACCGCCTGGAAGCGGAACGTGACGGCCGCGCTGTGGTGAACTTCGATCCCGAGTTGCTCACGCGCTTCAAGGGTGATCACCGCCTGGAGGCCGCCATGGACCTGCAACAGCGCCTGCTGGACACCCGCCGTGCTGGACTCGCTGGCGAAATCAGCATCCTGCAGGAAAACCTGGCAGCGTCGGCGGTGCAGCTCAAGGGCCTGCAACAGGTCTATAGTGCCCGCGCCTCGCAGATCAGCTTCCTCAACCAGGAACTGCAAGGTACCCGCGTGCTGACGGCCGAAGGCTATGTGCCGCGCAATCACCTRCTTGAGCTGGAACGCAGCAATGCCGACCTCTCCGCCGGCCAGGCCGAAAACCTCAACAACATCGCCCGGGTGCGTAGCCAGACCACCGAAATCAAGCTGCGCATCCTGCAGCGCCAGCACGATTACCTGAAGGAAGTCGAATCGCAGCTGACTGATACCGCCAAGGAAAACACCACCCTGGCCGACCGCTTGCGCTCGCTCGACTATGAAGTGACCCACACGGTGATTCGGTCGCCGATCGATGGCATGGTCCAGGGCCTGAGCATTGCCACCGTCGGCGGGATCATTCAACCCGGCTTCAAGATCATGGAAATCGTCCCGGTCAACGAACCGCTGCAGGTCGACGCGATGATTCCCGTACAGGCCATCGACAAGATGGTCCCCGGCCTGCCCGTGGACATTTCCTTCCCTGCCTTCAACCATGCCAAGACGCCCAACATCCCCGGCCGCGTGAAGACCATCTCTGCCGACCGCCTGATGGACGAGGAAAGCAAGCAACCGTTCTATCTGGCCCAGGTGGAAGTCACGCCCGATGGCATGGGACTGCTTGGCAGCAATCAYATTCGCCCCGGCATGCCCGCCAGCGTCACCATCAAGACTGGCGAGCGCAACATGATCAGCTATCTTCTTAAACCAATGCTCGATCGTGTGGACAGCTCATTCAAGGAACAATGAGATGGAACGTCATTGCCTGTTTTTCTGCCTGCTAGGGTTGGCCTTGCCGGCCGACGCAATGGACCTCAAGCAAGCCTGGGATCTGTTGCAGTTCCAAGGCCCTATCTACCAGGCCTCCGTGCATGAAAAAGAGGCTGGCGAGGAAAACCGCGCCATTGGCAAGGCCGGCCTGCTACCGCAAATCAATGCCTCGGGCTACCACAACAAGGTCAATGGCTCCCAAAGCCAGAGTGGCGTCGACAGAGATCTCCACTACGACTCCAAGGGCGCCAACGTGCGCCTGCGCCAGCCGCTGTTCAACAAACAGAAGATGTCCGAATACCGCCAGGGTCAGCAGCGTGCCGACTACAGCGTCGCGGTGTTCGATGCCAAGACCCAGGACGCCGCAGTGCGCCTGGCCGAAAGCTATTTCGATGTGCTCCTGGCCAGCGAAACCATCGTCTTGGCCAAGTCCAAACTGAACGCCTTCGAAGAACAAGTCGCTTCGGCGAAGCGGCGCAAGGAACTGGGAGCCGGCACCATCACCGACATCGATGAGTCGACCGCTCGCCGCGACCTCGCCGACGCCGAGCTGATTGAAGCGCAAGACAACCTGGTCAACGCGCGTCGCAAGCTCGAGGAATATATCGGTGAAACTCCCGAGTCGCTGACCACCTTGCGCCCGAGCTTCGATACACCACCGCTGCTACCGAGCAACCTGCAGGACTGGCTGGTCAAAGCCCAGACCGATAGCCCGCTGATCCATGCGCGCCGTTATAGCAGCGACCTCGCGGCAGAAGAAGTGAAGCGTGCCAGTGCCGGCCACTGGCCAACACTGGATTTCATTGCCGGCTACACCGCGGGTGAGAGCCAATCACTCTCCGAGTTGAATCAACGCAACCACTACGGCTCGATCGGGCTGGAAGTCAATATCCCGATATACAGCGGTGGCGGCGTCAGCGCGTTTACACGCCAGGCCAGTGCCAATAGCGATAAGGCCATGGACGAACTCGACGCCGCGCGACAGGAAGTCATCACCGAAACCACCCGTGAGTATCAAGGCATACTGAGCGGCGCCAAACGTATTCGCGCGCTGGAGACGGCCGTAGCGTCCAACGAACGCTCGCTGGCATCGTCACGCAAGGGCTTCAAAGAGGGTGGCACCAGCACCAACTCGGACGTCCTCAATGCCGAAGAGCTGCTCTTCGTTGCGCGCCACGATCTGTTCGACGCCAAGTTGCGCTATTTGATGTCGCGCCTGCGCCTGGCCTCATCGGTGGGCAGCCTGGGCGACGACGATATCAACCAGATCAACGACTACCTCGGCCCGGAACTGCTGGTCACCAAATAACGCTCAGCCGCCGACCGGTCGAGCCAAATGATGGCTGACCGGCGTTCACCTCTGTCAACTCACCTACCTTTAACCCGCCCCTTCATTGCTCCATCTCGGCGCAGACAGGCAGCCGCCGGCGAAAAAACAGTCAACGTTGAAACGTGCCCACTAAGTCCTTGATTCCCTTTATGCTCGATCCAGTTCCAAATCAAAAGCCACGCCCGGCTCCAGACTGTAAACTGTGTCCCCATGCGCAAACTTTTGTACCTGACATTCTCCATGGCGTTGCTCGCCGCCCTCACGACCTATGCGATGTGGGCCGCGGACCGGCCGGTGGGTCATTACCTTTCGGACCTGCGGATCAACCTGGCAGTCGACCAGGGTACGCCTGCGGATCGTGGCAATCTGCTGGGCATCCAGCCCGAACTGTTTCCTACCGATTATCAAAGTCCCGAGCGCCTGCACCGCAAGCTCGCGGCCTATCTGCAGGCAGCCCGGGACCAGGGCTTGTTGAACGGCAAGACCGTCGTCGTGTTGCCGGAACACATCGGTACCTGGCTGATGGTCAGCGGCGAGAAGGATGAGCTGTATCAGGCCAGTACTCTCAAGGAGGCCATGAACTGGCTGGCGGTGAGCAATCCCCTGAAGTTCGCCAAGGCGTTGATCAGCGCCGAGGGTGGCAACCGTCTGGACGATGCCCACCTGCGCATGAAAGCCAAGGCAATGGCCAGGGACTACCAGGCATTGTTCGGAGGGCTGGCCAGGGAGTTCCACGTGACGCTGGTGGCGGGCTCCATCGTGCTGCCCGAACCGAGCATCATCGACGGCACCTTGAGAATCGGCCGCGGCGCGCTGTACAACAGCAGCGTGGTGTTCAACAGCGAAGGCGTGCCGATCGGCCAGCCCCAACGCCAGATGCACCCGCTCTTCGCAGTACAGAACGGAATCAAGGCGAACGGCGACCACTCACTCAACGTCGTTGATACCCCAGCAGGAAGGCTGGGCGTATTGATCGGCCACGACAGCTGGTACCCGGAAAACTACCTCAAGCTCAACGACCAAAGCGCACAGCTGGTTGCAGTACCGGCCTTTGTCGCCGGCCGTGGCACCTGGGATCAACCGTGGCACGGCTACAGGGGATCGCCGGAACCGGCATCGGTCAACTTGAAGCCTGGAGAAGTCAGTGAAGGCCAGGCCTGGCAGCGCCTGACCCTCACGACCCAGGCACCGGCCAGTCAGGCTGTCGCTGGCATGAGTGTGTTCCTGCGGGGTCAGTTCTGGGATCAGGGCAGCACCGGGCAGAGTTTCCTCAGCAGCAACGGCCAGCACTTTGCCGACGGCAACGCCCAGGGTGCGCGTTTGCTGAACCTCTGGTTGTAAGCCATGAAACCGCAGCCAATGCGCCTCGGCGATCTGTCGGTGGGCTTTGTTCATAGCCTGGCCGATGCCGTGCGCAGCCATGGTATCGATCCGCAGCCACTGCTCGATCAATACGGCCTCGATGCAGCGCGCCTGAGCGAAGCCGGTGCCCGGCTATCGATACCGCGCTACATGCGCCTGGGCCACAGCGCCATTCAGCTGGCCGACAACCCGGCCCTTGGCTTGCGCATGGGCCAGCTCAGTCGCCTGAGCCAGGCCGGCCTCGCTGGCGTCACTGCGGCGCAGGCGCCGACCGTACGTGAAGCTGCGCGCTGCCTGATTCGATTCGAAGCCTTGTATGGTTCGAATTATCGGGGCCAATCAAGCTTTCACGAAGACGCCCAGGGCGCCTGGCTACGTTTCTATTCGATCAGCCCCTACAACGCTTACAACCGTTTCGTGGTGGATTCGATCATCGCTGGCTGGTTGCAGCAATTATCCAGTGTCAGCCCTTCCCCGCTGCGCGCCGAACGTATCGAGATCGAATTCGAGGAGCCCGGTTACCGCGCGGCCTATGACGTTTTGGGTGACTGTCCGATTGTGTTTGGCAGCGAACATAATCAACTGCGCTTGAGCCTTTCCAGCCTCGCACAGCGCAACCCGGAGCATTGCCCGAGTACCTGGCGGCACTTGCTGCAATTGTGTGAGCGGGAGCTGGAACAACTGACACGCACCCGCAGCCTGCGTGAACGCATCATCGCGCTGCTGGGACCCTTGCTCAACGGTGGCCGGGAGCCCGACCTGCAAGAGGTGGCGGCACGCCTGAAGCTGCCCACCTGGACCTTGCGCCGCAAGCTCGCCGATGAAGGTACACAATTTCGTGCGATTCTCAACGACACCCGCCGCGACCTGGCCATGACTTATATACGCGACACCGAACTGGCGTTCGGAGAGATCGCCTACCTGCTGGGCTTTGCCTCAGCCGAAGCGTTTCAACGCGCTTTCAAACGCTGGAACGGGCAGACGCCCGGCGAATTTCGCCGCAGCCATCGCCAATCCGCCTGATGCCTACAACTCGGTAGCGTCTTCCGCCGGCTCCAGTGGGTCCAGTTCGAAAGCCTGGTACTCGAGCAGCTCTTCTTGATAATCGTCCATTTTTTAATCTCCCAACCCGTAGTGAAAAACGTCTGAATAAATGACCCATTCCTTGAGCATAAAGTGCCCGCGTGAAAGAAAAATGACGCGGACACGACACTCTGTCGCTACCGAATAAAACGTAGCAGCTGGTCAGGAATTTATCACGGTTTTTTTCGCGGGAGGCCGCAGAACAGCGGACTTGCTTGATGCGGGTCAATCTTTTGGCGGGCCACAGGATCGGCTCATTTGATCCGATCCTGTGGTGTCACCCTCACTGGCCGCGGACAGGCATCGCCGGAATGGGTTCGCTCGGCGGCGGCAAGTCACTCGGATTTGACGGTGGCGTGACGATTTCCGGGGACGGTGCCGGCGCTACACTCTCGGTCGGCGTGATCGGCGCTGCCTCAGGAGGCGGGGTAACCGGCTCGGAGGACACGGGCAGCGCTTCAACGGGTGCAGGTGCAGGCACTGCTGGCTCTATACCAGGTGCAGCCTTGGCTTCAGGCATGCCCAGATCGGTTTTCGGCTTTTCGGTGATGTGCGCAGCCTTTTTCGCTTCTGGCGGCAGGAACAGCTCGACCAGTGCGAAGAAACGCTCGTAGAACTTGGCAGACGATACGGTTTCGCTGGCGACCTTGACCATAGAGTCATCGGAGGAGCCGATCGGCATCGACACCGAGCCCAGCACACCTACACCGAGACTGGCGGAGTTGTTGGTCTTCTTCAGCGCATAACGATCCTGCAGGGCGTTGGCGAATACGGTGGCGTGGTGCCCTTCGCTGCCGTCATCGGTACAGACCACACTGAAGCTGATCTCCATGTGGTTCTCGCCGGTCTGCTGGAAGCTCTTGTGACCGCTGACCAGTTTCGAATCGTTGCTGGTGATGATGTAACCCTGGCTGAGCAAGGCACGACGGGCAGCTTCACAGCTCTGGGTATCGGTCACCGGATAGTTGCGGGAAAAGGTTCCGGAGTCGTCGAAGTTCTCATGCTCGTAGATGGCGGCCTTGTTCGATGAACAACCGGCCACAGCGGCAAGCATGGCTGCCAGCCCGACAACCCGCATGGGAAGTGATTTAAACATTGAACATCCTGAGAAAAACGGTTCGGGGCATATTGTGCAACAGATCGATGCTTAGCGGAGCATCGATCGTGTCTTAAAACGATTACAGGCTGATTGACCCCGGTTTTACGGAAAAGTCACCACGGCAAATGACGTACGGCCAAATAAAAAGACCCCGGCTTTTCGGCCGGGGTCTCCTGTGCAGCGCTAAACCTGGTCAGGCATCAGTAACGCTTGATGTCCGCCTGGCTTTCCAGCTGCTTGCGATAAGCCGCAAAGTCTTGCTGGCCGATGCGGGAAGCGAGGTAGCGACGATACTGTGCTTTCTCTTCTTCGGTCGGCGCCGCTGCTTCGTTTACGCCATTGAGGCGCACGATCATCAGGCTGCCATCCGCCAGCGTCACGCTGGTGAAGGTCGGTTTGTCCTTGGCCGCAGGCTTGGCCATGCGGAACAGCGCTTGCAGCACCGCAGGGTCAACCCCCTCCTGAGCGCGGGTCGCCGCTTTGGTGACTTTCCAGGCCTGGCCATCGATCGCCTGATCCAGCGGGGTCTTGCCATCGCGCAGGTTGGCAATCAGGGCCTCAGCCTTGGTCTTGGCCTCGGCGCTGGCGTGCTCCTTGGCCAATTGCACACGGATCGCGGCAGAAACGCTTTCCAGTGGCAATTGCGAAGGTTTCAGGTGTTCCTTGGCACGCAACACGACCACGGTTTCCGGATCGAGCTCGATGGCGGTGCTGTTCGCGCCCTCATCCAGGACTTCCGGGCTGAACGCCGCAGTGACCACGGCACGGTTAGCCGCAATACCCTCACCGCCTTCACGGCCGAACGGCTTGGACGTCTGCACGGTCAGTTTCAGGTCCTGTGCTGGCTGAGCCAGATCGGACGCTTCGAACGAGGCGTCTTCCAGTTGCTTGCTCGCTTCGACGAAACGCTGCTCGACCTGCTGGGTCTTCAGAGCATGGGTCAGCTTGTCTTTCAGGCTGGCGAACGTTGGCACTTCTGGAGCTTCCACCCCCAACAGCTTGATCAGGTGGAAACCGAAGTCGGTGCGAACCGGGCCCGACACCTGGTCCTGGGTCAACGAATACAGGGCTTTTTCGAACGCCGGGTCGTAGACGCCAGGACCGGCATAACCCAGGTCACCGCCGTTGTTCGCAGACCCCGGATCCTGGGAGAATTCCTTGGCCAGCGCCTCGAATTTCTCGCCCTTGGCCAGACGGGCCTGGATCTCTTCGATCTTCGCCTTGGCTTGCGCCTCGGTAGTCTTGTCGTTCACTTCAATCAGAATGTGCGCAGCCCGGCGTTGCTCGGACAGGTTCGCGATTTCTTTCTGATAGGCCGCTTGCAGGTCTTGGTCGTTGACGCTGACCTGATCGAAGAAGGAAGCTTTCTTCAGCTCGAGGTAATCGATGACCACCTGATCCGGCGTCATGAACTCCTTGGCGTGTTCATCGTAATAGGCCTTGACCTCATCGTCGGTCAGCTTCACAGCCGCCGGGTCGGCCTTGATGTTCAGGGAGGCGAAATCGCGGGTCTGTTTTTCCAGACGGGCAAACGCCAGCACCTGTGCATCGGTCACGAAACCGCTACCGGCCAGGCCGGCACGCAGCTGACCAATCAGCATTTCCTGAGCCAGCATCTGGCGGAATTGCATGCGGCTATAGCCGAGTTGGCGAATCACCTGGTCGAAACGATCGGTGCTGAATTTGCCATCAACCTGAAACTCTGGTGTTTGCAGGATGACCTGATCAAGCGCCGCTTCGGAGAAAGCGAATTTCGAGTTTTCTGCGCCTTGCAGCAGCAGTTTGCGATCGATCAGGCCCTTGAGCGCCGATTCGCGCAACATTTTTTCATCCAGCAAGGATGCATCGAAATCCTTGCCCAGCTGTTGCATGAGCTGGCGGCGTTGCATATCGACCGCCTGGCTCAGCTCGTTCTGGCTGATTTCATCGCCATTGACCTTGGCCGCATCATTACTGTGCGACGTGGCCTTGAAAATGGCGTCGAAACCGGTCAAAGCCATCAGAACAACGATGACCCCGATAATAGTCTTGGCAATCCAGCCTTGTGAATTGTCCCTGATATTCTGCAGCATGCGTCCCCCAGAAACGGTTGAACTTCAAAATTAGGCAACCGTGGAGCGTGGGTAGAGTCCGGATAGAAGAAAGGCGCATCCGAGGATGCGCCTTCTCGTAACTGGCGGAGCGGATCGAGGGCTCGAACTGGCGACCCTCGGTGTCTTGAACCGGCGACCTGCAGTCAGGACTGCCGCTCCGCTGCCAAGTCAGGCATGACCCCGACCCGGATGGGTAAAAACCTGAATCGAACTTAGTTGACAGCTTCTTTCAGTGCTTTACCGGCTTTGAAACCTGGTTTTTTGGCTGCCGCGATTTCCAGCGTCTTACCGGTCTGTGGGTTACGACCAATGCGAGCTGGACGATCAGTTACGGAGAAAGTACCGAAACCAACCAGAACAACAGAGTCGCCAGCCTTGAGAGCGCCAGTGACGGATTCGATTACAGCGTCCAGCGCACGGCCAGCAGCAGCTTTCGGGATATCAGCGGATGCAGCGATAGCATCAATCAGTTCCGACTTGTTCACTCTAAGTCCCCTTATATCTATTTGAGTATGATTCTAAGTTTTTTTGGTGAAAGCAAAAACGAGTGCTGAATGGCCTACAGACACTTAAGAGCCGCTTTATAACAAGGGCTCTAAAAAGCTGTCAAGAAAGCCCCCCAGGCAAATACGTACTAATGCGTGCTAATTCTTTCCTTAGAATCTGCGTCGCGTTTCTCATCCTTCGCGACTATCTCCGGAGCCACGTCCGGCAAGGGCTCCGGCGCGTATTGCAACGCAATTTGCAGGACCTCGTCAATCCATTTAACCGGTTTAATCTGTAGATCCTGCTTGATATTGTCCGGAATCTCTTTGAGATCGCGGACATTCTCTTCAGGAATGATCACGGTCTTGATTCCGCCACGATGGGCAGCCAGCAGTTTTTCTTTCAAGCCGCCAATGGCCAGCACCTGGCCACGCAACGTGATTTCGCCGGTCATGGCAACATCCGCGCGCACCGGAATGCCGGTCAATGCCGAAACCAGGGCCGTGCACATGCCCACACCGGCGCTAGGACCGTCTTTCGGGGTCGCCCCTTCTGGCATATGGATGTGCGTGTCGCGCTTCTCATGGAAGTCCAGGGGAATGCCCAGGCTCTTCGCCCGGCTGCGAACAACGGTCAAGGCCGCGGTGATCGACTCGACCATCACATCACCCAGGGAACCGGTCTTGATCAACTGGCCCTTGCCCGGCACGACCGCGGCTTCGATGGTCAGCAATTCGCCACCGACCTGAGTCCACGCCAGCCCGGTCACCTGACCGATCTGATCCTGTTGCTCGGCCAGGCCGTAGCGGAATTTGCGCACGCCCAGGAAGTGCTCCAGCATGTCTGCGGTAACCTTCACCGAGAAACGTTTTTCCAGAGCATGCTCCTTGACGGCCTTGCGGCAAACCTTGGCAATCTGGCGCTCAAGCCCACGCACACCGGCTTCACGGGTGTAATAGCGGATGATGTCGCGGATCGCTTCTGCATCAAACTCCAGCTCGCCTTTCTTCAAGCCGTTGGCCGTGATCTGCTTTGGCGAAAGATATTTGACGGCGATGTTGATCTTCTCGTCTTCGGTGTAGCCCGGCAGACGGATCACTTCCATCCGGTCCAGCAGCGCCGGCGGGATATTCATCGAGTTCGAGGTGCACAGGAACATCACATCGGAAAGGTCGTAATCGACTTCCAGATAGTGATCGTTGAAGTTGTGGTTCTGCTCCGGATCGAGCACTTCCAGCAACGCCGATGCCGGATCGCCACGCATGTCGCTGCCCATTTTGTCGATTTCATCGAGCAGGAACAGCGGATTGCGGACACCCACTTTTGTCATCTTTTGAATCAATCTTCCTGGCATCGAACCGATGTAAGTACGGCGATGACCACGAATTTCCGCCTCATCACGCACGCCACCGAGGGCCATGCGCACGAATTTGCGGTTGGTGGCGTGAGCAATCGACTCCGCCAGGGACGTTTTACCTACCCCGGGAGGACCGACCAGGCACAACACCGGACCACGAATTTTCTTCACGCGTTTTTGCACGGCGAGGTATTCGAGGATGCGCTCTTTGACTTCTTCCAGGCCATAGTGGTCGGCATCCAGAATGTCTTCTGCACGCGCCAGATCCAGGCGCACTTTGCTCTGGGCCTTCCACGGCACCTGAACCAGCCAGTCGATGTACGAACGCACCACGGTCGCTTCCGCGGACATTGGCGACATCTGCTTGAGCTTGTTCAGTTCGGCCGTGGCCTTGGCCAGCGCGTCTTTTGGCAGGCCGGCGGCATCGATACGCTTTTTCAGCTCTTCGACTTCGTTGTGACCTTCGTCGCTGTCGCCGAGCTCTTTCTGAATGGCCTTCATCTGCTCATTCAGGTAGTACTCACGCTGGCTGCGCTCCATTTGCTTTTTGACACGACCACGAATGCGCTTTTCGACTTGCAGCAGATCGATCTCCGCATCCAGCAACGCCAGAACGTGTTCGACCCGGGCCGACAAATCGATGATCTCGAGGATTTCCTGCTTCTGTTCGATCTTCAGGGCCATGTGCGCGGCCATGGTATCCACCAGGCGGCCTGGTTCATCGATGCTGTTGAGCGATGACAGGACTTCAGCCGGGACTTTCTTGCCCAGCTGCACATATTGCTCGAACTGGGATAGCAGACTGCGTACGAATACTTCCGACTCGCGCTCTGGCGCGTCGACTTCGTCGATCAGGGAGACTTCGGCACGGCAGTGGCCGTCCACTTCGCTGAAGCGCTCAACGGCGCCCCGCTGCTCACCCTCGACCAGAACCTTGACCGTACCGTCAGGCAGCTTCAGCAGCTGCAGAACGGTGGCAATTGTACCTACGCGATACAGGGCATCTTCACCGGGATCGTCGTCAGCCGGGTTTCTCTGGGCCAGCAGAAGAATCTGCTTGTCACCCGTCATCGCAGCCTCGAGGGCTTCGATGGATTTCTCGCGCCCCACGAACAGCGGGATAACCATGTGCGGATAAACCACGACATCACGCAATGGCAGGAGAGGCAATTCGATGGTTGTCTTCATGATTTCGCCTCTACGGCGGCCGTAAGGCCGTAAACAGATGGAAGTAAACTTGAAACCAAGATGGGGTCTGCCTTGGAAAAAAACAAGCGGATAAAAGAACCACTTGAACGATTGCAGCTGGCGGTAGCGCGCGAGATGGCCAAGACACGCCAGAAAACCGGATCGGCTGTCACTCCCACAATAGCAAAGGGGCCCGAAGGCCCCTTCTTTATTCAAGCTGCGTGACGCTTAAGCGTCCGGCGCGGCCTTGGCGGTCGGCTCACTGTTTTCGTAGATATACAGTGGCTTGGACTTGCCTTCTATCACGCTTTCATCGATCACTACTTTACTCACCTCCGATTGCGAGGGGATTTCATACATAGTGTCGAGCAATACACCTTCGAGAATCGAACGCAGGCCACGGGCACCGGTTTTACGCTCCAGGGCACGCTTGGCGACCGATTTCAGTGCGTCGGAACGGAATTCCAGATCAACGCCTTCCATCTCGAACAGCTTGGCATACTGCTTGGTCAAAGCATTTTTCGGCTCGGTGAGAATCTGCATCAACGCAGCCTCGTCAAGCTCGTCCAGCGTGGCAAGTACCGGCAGACGACCGACGAATTCCGGGATCAGACCGAACTTGACCAGATCGTCAGGCTCGACTTCACGCAGGGACTCACCGACTTTCTTGCCTTCTTCCTTGCTGCGCACTTCTGCGTTGAAGCCGATGCCGCCCTTGGTGGAACGGTTTTGAATAACCTTTTCCAGACCGGAGAACGCACCACCGCAAATGAACAGGATGTTACGGGTGTCGACCTGAAGGAATTCCTGCTGCGGATGCTTGCGACCACCTTGAGGCGGAACGGAAGCGACCGTGCCTTCGATCAACTTGAGCAGGGCCTGCTGCACGCCTTCACCGGAAACGTCCCGGGTGATCGACGGGTTGTCAGACTTGCGCGAAATCTTGTCGATTTCATCGATGTAGACAATGCCCATCTGGGCTTTTTCCACGTCGTAATCGCATTTCTGCAGCAGCTTCTGAATGATGTTCTCGACATCTTCACCCACGTAACCCGCCTCGGTGAGGGTGGTTGCATCAGCGATGGTGAACGGAACGTTCAGCAAGCGGGCCAGTGTTTCGGCAAGCAGGGTTTTACCCGAGCCTGTCGGGCCGATCAGCAGGATGTTGCTCTTGCCGAGTTCGACGTCGTCATTCTTTTTGTCACGCTGATTCAGGCGCTTGTAGTGGTTGTACACCGCTACGGCCAGAACCTTTTTCGCACGCTCCTGACCAATCACATACTGATCAAGGATGCCGCTGATTTCTTTAGGCGAAGGCAATTTATGCGCGCTGCTTTCGGCCTGTGCTTCCTGCACCTCCTCGCGGATGATGTCATTGCACAGGTCGACGCACTCGTCGCAGATAAAGACCGAGGGGCCGGCAATCAATTTGCGTACTTCATGCTGGCTTTTGCCACAGAAGGAGCAATAGAGCAGCTTGCCGTTGTCCTCGCCGTTGCGGGTGTCAGTCATTCGTTCGATCCAAATCCGATAGGCTTGCAACACAAGATGAAGGCTATTGCGGGCTTTTTCAAGCCCGCTGGTGATCGGACCCGCCGACCAACCCTATTTTGAGCTGCTTATTTCAGGCAGGGCGCTGGGTAATCACTTCATCGATCAACCCGTACTCACGCGCGGCTTCTGCACTCATGAAATTGTCGCGGTTGGTATCGCGCTCGATTTCTTCAAGAGTGCGCCCGCTATGCAGGGCCATCAGCGTGTTGAGACGCTCACGAATAAAGAGGATTTCCTTGGCATGGATTTCGATATCCGACGCCTGACCCTGGAAACCGCCCAATGGCTGGTGAATCATCACACGCGAGTTCGGCAGGCAGTAACGCTTGCCAGCGGCACCGGCCGTCAGCAGAAACGCGCCCATGCTGCACGCCTGACCGATACAGGTGGTCGCCACGTTGGGCTTGATGAACTGCATGGTGTCGTAGATCGACATCCCTGCCGTCACCGAACCGCCCGGGGAGTTGATATAGAGATGGATGTCCTTGTCCGGGTTTTCCGCTTCAAGGAACAGCAGTTGCGCACAGATCAGGTTGGCCATGTAGTCCTCTACCGGGCCAACCAGAAAGATCACTCGCTCCTTGAGCAGTCGCGAGTAGATGTCGTAGGCGCGCTCGCCACGAGCGGACTGCTCGACAACCATCGGGACCAGACCGCCTGCGGCCTGGATATCAGAGTTCTGCTGAATATACGAATTACGGAACATGCTCTGCAGTCACTCCCAAATAGTTATGTCTTGAATACGCATAAGCCAGCACGAAGGCTGGCTTATGGTGTTTGCTTCTTACCGCAAAAGTGATCAGTCGGCTTGTGGTGCTTCTACCGGCTTGACCGCTTCTTCGTAAGAGACCGATTTGTCGGTCACGCTAGCTTTCTGCAGAACAGTATCCACAACTTGCTCTTCCAGCACAACAGAACGAACTTCGTTCAGTTGCTGGTCGTTTTTGTAGTACCAGGACACAACCTGCTCAGGCTCCTGGTAGGCCGAAGCCATTTCCTGAATCATCTCGCGAACGCGGGTTTCGTCAGGCTTCAGGTCGAATTGCTTGACCACTTCAGCCACGATCAGGCCCAGCACTACGCGGCGCTTGGCTTGCTCTTCGAACAGCTCGGCCGGCAGTTGGTCAGGCTTGATGTTGCCGCCGAACTGCTGGACAGCCTGCACACGCAGACGGTCAACTTCGTTGGACAGCAGAGCCTTTGGCACTTCGATCGGGTTGGTGGCCAGCAGACCGTCCATTACCTGATTCTTGACCTTGGATTTGATCGCCTGACGCAGCTCGCGCTCCATGTTCTTGCGAACTTCGGCACGGAAGCCATCCAGACCGGTTTCCTTGATGCCGAATTGAGCGAAGAACTCTTCGGTCAGTTCTGGCAGCTTTGGCTCGGAAACGGTGTTGACGGTCACGGTGAACTCGGCGGTTTTGCCAGCCAGGTCCAGGTTCTGATAGTCCTCTGGGAAAGTCAGGTTCAGAACGCGTTCTTCACCGGCTTTAGCGCCAACCAGGCCATCTTCGAAACCAGGGATCATGCGGCCGGAACCCAGAACCAGCTGAGTACCCTTGGCGGAACCGCCAGCGAACACTTCACCGTCGACTTTGCCGACGAAATCGATGTTCAGCTGGTCTTCGTTCTGGGCAGCGCGATCGGCCACTTCGAAACGGGTGTTCTGCTTGCGCAGGATTTCCAGCATTTTGTCCAGATCGGCATCAGCCACGTCAGCGCTCAGGCGCTCGACGGTGATACCTTCGAAGCCGGCAACGGTGAACTCAGGGAACACTTCGAATACGGCAACGTATTCCAGGTCCTTGCCCGCTTCCAGGGACTTAGGCTCGATCGAAGGCTGGCCAGCCGGGTTCAGCTTCTGCTCAACCACAGCTTCGTAGAAGGAAGACTGGATCACGTCGCCTACAGCTTCCTGGCGAGCGTCGGCACCGAAACGGCGCTTGATTTCGCTCATCGGCACTTTGCCTGGACGGAAGCCAGCAATCTTGGCCTTTTGGGCGGTCTGCTGCAGACGCTTGTTGACCTGGCTCTCGATGCGCTCAGCCGGCACGGTGACGCTCATGCGGCGCTCAAGAGCAGTAGTATTTTCAACAGAAACTTGCATGGATATTCCTCGTTGCACAGACGTTAGCCGGCCGTTTCCGACCCCAGAATCAAGGGCATGCATTCTAGTGGGTCAAACTCAAGAAGTCACCCTACTGAAAACGGGTAAAAACACAGCAGGCAATTTATAGGTGCGAATGCACGAATGCACCTCGCCCCGATGGCAAATACAACCAATCACGCCAGGGCTCTGCGCCGACCCTTCTATATATAGAAGAGATCGCCAATCACCTCCCTGACAGCCGATCTCGCAAGCAAGGCCGGCGGACAGGACAGCATCATCGAGAAACATAAATACGACGAAACGCCCTGCCCCTGCAGCCCGGAACCTGCGGCCACCGAAACAAAAAAGGCGCCAGACTTTTCAATCTGGCGCCTTTCGAAATATGGGGTGGACGATGGGGATCGAACCCACGACAACGGGAGTCACAATCCCGTGCTCTACCAACTGAGCTACGCCCACCATATTGCCTGTTAAAGAAGCCAAACAAACTTCTTTATCAAGCCCCAGCCAGGCCAACGACCTGAGTGAAGCTTTAATTGGTGCGGATGAAGAGACTCGAACTCTTACGCCTCGCGGCGCTGGAACCTAAATCCAGTGTGTCTACCAATTCCACCACATCCGCGGATGAAGCCTTTAAAGCAAAGGCGCCAGACTGTTAATCTGGCGCCTTTTCGAAATATGGGGTGGACGATGGGGATCGAACCCACGACAACGGGAGTCACAATCCCGTGCTCTACCAACTGAGCTACGCCCACCATATCGCGTTACTTGTGCCAAAGCTGCCTAATGGCGCACCCGGCAGGACTCGAACCTGCGACCATCCGCTTAGAAGGCGGATGCTCTATCCAGCTGAGCTACGGGCGCCTTGTTAGCTGTACCCTTGGAGGACTACAAACTAAGTGCTTTCCAGTCTCGCAGAACCAAAATCCCGCTCAACCTTCTTAACCAGTGCTAGGCTGTGCCCGACAAGTGCGACGAATAGTATAGAGCCCCCCGAAGATCGTCAAATCCTTTTTAAAAAAAATTCATTTAATTAAAGGAGTTAGGGGAATTTGCAGACCAAGCGCCTTTGCCCTCACCGCATGACATGCGAGAATGCGTTCTCTTTTTTTCCCCTCTCGATGGTTAATCACGCGCAATGACTGCACAACTAATCGACGGCAAATCGATCGCCGCCAGCCTGCGCCAGCAGATCGCCCAACGTGTCACCGAGCGTCGCCAGCAAGGCCTGCGCACGCCCGGGCTTGCGGTGATCCTGGTCGGCAGCGATCCTGCCTCTCAGGTTTATGTCTCGCACAAGCGTAAAGACTGTGAAGAGGTCGGCTTTCTATCCCAAGCTTATGACCTGCCTTCCGAAACCACTCAAGAAGCGCTGACCGAACTGATCGATCGCCTGAACGACGATCCTGCAATCGACGGCGTTCTGCTCCAGCTTCCGCTTCCCGAACACCTGGACGCCTCCAGATTGCTGGAGCGCATTCGTCCGGATAAAGACGTCGACGGATTCCATCCTTATAACGTCGGTCGCCTGGCCCAGCGCATCCCGCTGCTGCGCCCCTGCACCCCCAAAGGCATCATGACCCTGCTGGAAAGCACCGGGGTCGATCTCTACGGGATGAATGCCGTGGTCGTCGGTGCGTCCAATATCGTTGGTCGCCCGATGGCCATGGAACTGCTGCTGGCCGGTTGCACCGTGACGGTCACCCACCGTTTTACCAAGGACCTGGCCGGCCATGTCGGCCGTGCGGACCTGGTCGTCGTGGCCGCCGGCAAGCCGGGCCTGGTCAAGGGTGAATGGATCAAGGAGGGCGCGATCGTGATCGATGTCGGCATCAACCGTCAGGACGACGGCAAGCTGGTCGGTGACGTGATCTACGAAACCGCCCTGCCCCGCGCCGGCTGGATCACTCCGGTACCGGGCGGCGTAGGCCCGATGACTCGTGCCTGCCTGCTGGAGAACACCCTGTACGCGGCTGAAACCCTGCACAGCTGAGTTTCAACGCGGACGCTGACAGCGTGACAAGGAACCCCGCCCTGGCGGGGTTTTTTTTGCCCGCGAAATACACCGACCATCCGCCGGAAAATGATTTTTTTTTCATGTTCTCAGGACTTTCACCTGTTACTTGAACAACCATCGACAGTTATTCAGCCATACTCCAGAATGTCGCGCTTTTCAGGAAACAGCCCGTTACAAAACGGCTTATCAACATCCTTTATGAGTCTGCCAGCGTGAAAATCCGTCTTTCCATCCTGAGCCTATTTTTTGCAGTTACAGGGACTTTCCTCACGCCAATCGCCAGCGCTGACGAGACCACCGCAGCGCCGCGAGAGACGAAGACACTCAAGCTCGCTTCCGGCAGCTCCCTGCTGCTGGACATGCAGACCAACAAAGTCATCTATGCCAGCAATCCTGACGTGGTGGTACCGATCGCTTCCGTCAGCAAGTTGATGACTGGTCTGGTCGTGGTTGAATCTCGGCAGAACATGGACGAATACATCGACGTCAACATCAGCGACACACCGGAAATGAAAGGCGTGTTCTCCCGGGTCAAGCTCCGGAGCGAACTGCCGCGCCGGGAAATGCTGCTGATTGCCCTGATGTCCTCGGAAAACCGTGCCGCCGCGACTCTGGCGCACCACTATCCGGGCGGCTATGCCGCGTTCATTGCTGCAATGAACGCTAAGGCCCGGGCACTGGGCATGACCAACACACACTTCGTCGAGCCGACCGGTCTCTCCCCGCGCAATGTGTCGACCGCTCGCGACCTGAGCAAGCTGTTGATCGCCGCGCACAAGTACCCGCTTCTGACCGAGCTGAGCACGACCAAGGAAAAAACCGTCTCGTTCCGTAAACCCAACTACAGCCTGGGTTTCCGCAACACCGATCATTTGATCCGCAAGCCGGACTGGGACATCCAGCTGACAAAAACCGGTTTCACCAACGAAGCAGGTCACTGCCTGGTGCTGGTGACCCGAATGAGTAACCGCCCGGTGGCCTTGGTGATCCTTGACGCCTATGGCAAGTACACCCATTTTGCCGATGCCACGCGCATGCGTAATTGGGTAGAGAGCGGAAGGAGCGCGGACGTGCCTTCCGTAGCCTTGCAGTACAAGGCAGACAAGAACCTCAAGCAGCGGCAGAGCGGCGTGGTTGAAGCGTCGAAGTAACGTAATGGCAACGCACAGAAAACCCCGATCGATCGGCAATGCTGTTCAGTTAAGCAAAATTGATCCTCTGTAGGAGCGAGCTCGCTCGCGATGGTCGCCAATGATGACGCGTGCTTTCTGGCTAAACGCGGCGCTCTTGAGTCCATCGTCGGATCGCCGCCCGGAGCAAGCTCGCTCCTACAGAATCCTTAAATGAACAGTATTACGATCGATCGGGGCTTTTTTTCGCCAGTCACTCCTAGGGCTTCAGATTACCCAGCGGATCATAGGGTTTGGCCGGAGCCTTGGGGTTGTCGCCCGGTTTCACGTCCCTCGGTGCCTTGGCAGGCCCGATCGGGTCGACCTGTGGATCGGCAAGGTCCGGGGAGTCGGGATCGAAACCCAGCTCATTACCAGACGAATGTTCAGATGAGTGCGGACCGACGGGCGTTGTGGATTGAACCATGGGCACCTCCTGATCTCGGCCCGGAATAATGTTCCGGGCCCTCAAGAATCAGAACCTGACGATGGGCGAAGGTGCCCGCCGGATGACAAACGGACTTAGGGGGCCAGGGCTTTTTTCGCCCTGGCGGCGGCCTGTTCCTGACCGGCCTGAGCCAGATCGTTGGCGGCCTTGAGCCAACGCTGTTGATCGACCTGGGCCGGGATCTGCGTCGGTTTCTGGATCAGCACGGCCCAACCGCCGGCGTCCTTGAACGCCGACTCGAAGGAGCTGAAGCTCATCAGTTCGCTGCGATTCATCCCGGCGCGCAGCAGGACCGTCTGCTTCTGGCGGTTGTAACCGGCAAGAATGGCGTAGCGCGGTTCGGCCCACATGGCCGAACCTTCCGTGAAGCGCACCATCACCGGATAACCGGCGGCGACTTGCGTCAACAAGGCCGGCAGGTTGCTGTCGAGGGGATAAACCACCATCCCGTACTCGCGGGCAAGGTTCTGCATGTTCTGTTGCAACTGGACTTCGCCCCCCGGCAGATGCAAGGGTTTGTCGAGTAACCCCGGGGTAATCACGATGCCCTGTTGGGACAGCATGCTGGCCAGCACCTGCGGTCCGCTTTGATACGCATCGCCCCGGTAGAATCGGCCGCTGAGCTCGACACGCTCCGGCAAACGCTTGATCTCGGGTGCAACACTCCCGGCACAGCCCGCCAGGCTTGCCACGCAACCGGCTATGAGCATGGCCGACAAAATTCGAGAAAATACCCGCACCATCATCCCTCTCTTGTTCAGGTTCAGACGCCAGGCAATCCCATTCCCGGCTGGGTCGTCGATCATAGGTCGCCGCGCCGCTACGGTATAGCTTTAAACGGTAGTCGCGTGCATTCGATAGAGCGAACTGGTTGGTGACTGCCGACTTTCGCTCAATAGCCTGAAATACAGCAACGGCTAGACTGTTCCCTGAAGGGACGACAGCGAAGCGCGTGTGCCCACAGAAGGGCAAAGAGGAGGCACAGATGAGCCTGACCATGATCATTGTGATGTTGATTGGCGGTTGGCTGGCGGTAGCCGCCGCCATGCTGTGGGGCGTGCTGCGCATTACTCGCCGCCACCATCACCCTGTTCAGCGAGTTCCTGCGCCGGAAACGGACAAGACACCGAGCCAACACGCCAACGCTCACTGACAAGCCAAACAAAAACGGCCGCCTGCACTCCATGGAGTTCAGGCGGCCGTTTCTTTTAGCGTGGGTCAAGCCTCAGTGACTACCCGCTTCTGCCTGGCCCGGCGGGACATCATGTTCAACGCCTCGATCGAAGCCGAGAATGCCATGGCCGCATAGACGTAGCCTTTCGGTACGTGGGCGCCGAAGCCTTCGGCGATCAGCGTCATGCCGATCATGATCAGGAAGCCCAGGGCCAGCATCACCACCGTCGGGTTGTCGTTGATGAACCTGGCCAGCGGATCAGCCGCCAGCAACATCACCAGTACCGACACCACCACCGCAATGATCATGATCGGCAAGTGCTCGGTCATGCCGACAGCGGTGATGATGCTGTCGATGGAAAAAACCATGTCCAGCATCAGAATCTGACCGATCGCCGCCGCAAAGCCCAGGGTCACGGTCGAGGTTGCCGACTTCGGATCTTCCGGTGCCGGGTCCATGCTGTGATGGATCTCCGTGGTTGCCTTCCACAACAGAAACAGGCCACCGGCGATCAGGATCATGTCCTTCCAGGAGAGCGCATGGCCGAGCACCTCGATCACCGGAGCGGTCAACTGGACGATGAACGCGATGGTGCTCAACAGACCCAGTCTCAGGATCAGCGCCATGCCGATACCGATGCGCCGAGCCTTCTGCCGGTGCTGCTCAGGCAGTTTGTTGGTCAGGATCGAAATGAAGATCAGGTTATCGATGCCGAGCACGATTTCCATCACCACCAGGGTGGCCAGGGCAACCCAGGCGGTGGGGCTGGCGGCAAGTTGTAAAAGGTAGTCCATGGGTCAGTCCTGACTCGTTGTAATACGGTTTAGATTTCCTGGGAGGAAGATTCGGTTTTTTCCGATTCTTTTTCCGATGATTCTTTTTTGCTGATCAACCCGCTGGTGGCGTCACTGAGTGCTTGCTCGGCGGCCTTGTGGGTATCGTCAATTGCCTGTTTGGCGCTTTCGGCGGCCTTGCCCATCAACTGTTGCGCGCTTTTCTCGGCCTGGTCGCAACCGGCCAGTACCAGTAAAGACGTAATCAACAGTGCCGTGGTTTTCAGCTTCATGATGCCTTCCTCGATAGAACGAACGGGACCTAAACGATGGCCCGTTGATAGCGATGCATTCTAGGGAAGTGAATACTTCAGGAAAATTCGTATTTTCAGCGGTTATAATTCGATTTTTACGAACTGTAGATCGCCATGCTCAACTATCGGCAATTGCATTACTTCTGGGTGGTGGCCAAGACCGGCAGCATCGTGCGCGCCTGCGAGCAGCTCAATCTCACGCCACAAACCATCAGCGGGCAGATTTCGTTACTGGAACAGACCTTTGGTATCGAGTTGTTTCGGCGCGTTGGACGGCAACTCGAACTGACCGAGGCCGGCCGCCAGGCCCTGCCCTACGCCGAACAAATGTTTCAGCTGGGTGGTGAACTGGAACTGATGCTGCGGGCACAACCCAATGAACAGCAGATCCTGTTTCGCGTCGGTGTGGCCGACGTGGTGCCCAAGTCCATCGTCTATCGCCTGATCGCACCGACCATGGAGCTGAGCGAACCGCTGCGCATCACTTGTCGCGAAGACAAGCTTGAACGTTTGTTGGCCGACCTGGCGATCCAGCGTCTGGACCTGGTGATCTCCGACAGCCCTATGCCGTCGCACCTGGACATCAAGGGCTACAGCCAGAAACTCGGTGAGTGCGGGATCAGCTTTTTCGCCACCCCTGAGCTGGCGGCACGATACGGCCGGGACTTCCCGCGCAATCTGCACGGTGCGCCGCTGCTGATTCCCGGCCCGGAAACCGTGGTGCGCAGCCGTTTGCAACGCTGGTTCGCCGAGCAGCAGATCCAGCCAAAAATTGTCGGTGAGTTCGACGATAGCGCCCTGATGCAGGCCTTCGGCCAATCCGGCAGCGGGATCTTCATCGGTCCGAGCGTGATTGCCGATGAAGTGCAACGCCAATATGGCGTGGAAGTGATCGGCCAGACCGACGCGGTGAGCGAGTCGTTCTATGCCATCTCAGTGGAACGCAAGGTCAAGCACCCCGGCATTGTCGCCATTACCGAAGGTGCCCGACGCGAGCTGTTTACAGCGCTGTGACCTCTTCGCGCGGCTTGAAGGTCATCAGGGCGATGGCCAGCAGGATCGACGCCAGAATGAAAGCAGCGGCGGCAAAGCCAAGGCCTTGCAGGCCAACGCTGTCGATCACCCGACCACCGATCATCGCGCCCAGACCGATACCGAGGTTGGCCCCGGCGATGTTCAGCGACGCGGCAAACGCCGGCGCTTCGGGCGCGGCCTTCATCAGACGCACATGGCTGACCAGGAACAACGCCGCCTGGGTCACGCCCCAGATGCCCATCGCCGCCGCCAGACCGAGCGGCGAGTGAATGTTCGGCACCAGCGCCACCAGGCCGGCAATCATGAACGCGCAGAACATCATCGACGCCATCAGCGGATGGCGGTCCACCGCCCGGCCGCCCAGGGAGTTGCCGATCAGCCCGACCGCGCCGAAGCCCATCAGGCACCAGCCGACCACCGTGCCGTTGAAGCCGGCCAGACGTTCAAGAATGTCCGCCAGATAGGTGTAGGCGGTGAACATACCGCTGAACACAATCACCGACAGCAGCACGTGACCGAGCATCAGCGGGCTGCGCAGGATCTTGAACTGCGAGCGGAAGCTCACCTGATGCTGGTGCAAGTTGGTCTTCGGCAGATAGATAAACAGCAGCAACGCCTTGGCAAAGGCGATGACCGCCAGAATCGCGAAGGCACTGCGCCAGCCGAACGCATCGGAAATCAGCGTGCCCACCGGAATGCCGAACACCGTGGCGCAAACAATGCCGAAGCCGATCTTGGCGATGGCGCGACCGGCGTAATCCGGCCCGACGATGTCCACCGCCGTCTCGCTGGCCAAGGCCCAGAACACCGGCAGCCCCAGCGCCGGGATCAAACGGGCGAACGCCATCACCCAGATGTTCGGCGCCAGCGCCGCCAGCGTGTTGGCCAGACCGAACATGATCAGCACCGAGATAAACAGCTTACGCCGTTCGAAACGGGCGAAGTACGCCGTCAAGAACGGCCCGAACACGGCCACGGTGAAGGCGAACAACGTCACCAGCAAACCCGCTTGCGGGATGCTGACGTCCAGATCCCGGGCGATGGCCGGCAACAGGCCGACGATGATGAACTCCGTGGTCAGCACCGTAAAACCGGCTGCAGACAACAGAAGAATGGGCAACAGCATGCAGAACTCCAGAAAAAACGACGACACCAGCGATAGCCCGGAGGCCCACTGGCAGACATGAAAATGAGGATGGCGAATCTTAACAGAGTGTTTCCGAACCCGGTTGCACGAACCTGCCTATCTCGTTGAATGCCAGGGTGGCAGTTCGTCACAGGTCTGAAAGATCGTGCCTGCGCTGTGATAAAGTCCGCGCCCTGAAAAATGTACACCCTGTGATCAAAGCCGATCATTTAAGGGGCAAACCTGTGGGAGCGAGCTCGCTCCCACAAGGATTGCGGCGTTCTACACCCTGTGTTTCCTTCTCGGTTTCCTGCCTGCGGCCTGCCCTGTTCGTTGCTGCAAGCGCGGCGAAACCTCGCACTTATAAAAAATCAGAGATGCCGTTTTATGACTGCTTCATCCCCTTCTCTATTGCAACGCCTTAAACGCCTGAGCCTGGTCACACAGATCGTGATCGGCCTGATCGCCGGTATTGCCCTGGCGCTGGTTGCCCCCGACCTGGCGAAGTCCACGGCGTTCATCGGCAAAGTGTTTGTCTCGGCGCTCAAAGCCGTCGCGCCGATTCTGGTGTTCGTGCTGGTCATGGCATCGATTGCCAACCACAAGCACGGCCAGGAAACCCACATCCGGCCGATTCTGTTCCTGTATCTGCTGGGCACTTTCGCTGCGGCCGTGGTCGCGGTGGTTGCCAGCATAACGTTCCCGTCGAGCCTGGTGCTGTCGACCCAGGACGTCGCGGTCACAGCGCCAGGCGGGATTGGCGAAGTGTTGCAAAGCCTGTTGCTGAGCGTGGTCGATAATCCGGTCAGCGCGCTGATGAACGCCAATTTCATCGGCATTCTGGCGTGGGCCATCGGCATGGGCATTGCCATTCGTCATGCCGGCGATACCACTCGTGAAGTGCTGGGCGACCTGTCCAACGGCGTGACGGTGATCGTGCGCCTGGTGATCAGCTTCGCCCCGCTGGGCATCTTCGGTCTGGTGGCATCGACCCTGGCCACCTCCGGCTTCGGCGCCTTGATCGGCTACGCGCACCTGCTGGCCGTGCTGCTGGGCTGCATGCTGTTCGTGGCACTGGTGATGAACCCGCTCATCGTGTTCTGGAAACTGCGGCGCAACCCGTACCCGCTGGTCCTGACCTGCCTGCGTGAGAGCGGCATCACGGCGTTCTTCACCCGTAGCTCGGCGGCGAACATTCCGGTCAACCTGGAGTTGAGCAAGCGTCTGGGCCTGCACGAAGACACCTACTCGGTATCGATCCCGCTGGGCGCGACCATCAACATGGCGGGTGCTGCGATCACCATCACCGTACTGACCCTGGCGGCCGTGCACACCCTCGGCATCGCCGTGGACATTCCCACCGCGATCCTGCTGAGCGTCGTCGCAGCGATCTGCGCCTGCGGTGCTTCGGGCGTGGCGGGTGGTTCGCTGTTGCTGATTCCGCTGGCGTGCAGCCTGTTCGGCATCCCGAGCGAAATCGCCATGCAGGTGGTAGCGGTCGGTTTCATCATCGGCGTATTGCAGGACTCGGCGGAAACCGCGCTGAACTCGTCCACCGATGTGCTGTTCACCGCGGCGGCTTGCCTGGGTGAAGAAGAAAAAGTACAGCGATTGGCATAACACTGCGGACCCTGTGGGAGCGAGCTTGCTCGCGATRGCGGTGGGTCAGTCAACATAAATGTTGAAAGTTATACCGCYATCGCGAGCAAGCTCGCTCCCACAGGTCAAGCGGTGTAGATGAAGAATGCTCAACAACGAAAAAGCCCGCCAAGGCGCAAACCTTGGCGGGCTTTTTTGTACCTGAACTGTTTAGAACGCGCCCATGTAGTCACGCTTGCCCACTTCCACGCCGTTGTGGCGCAGCAGTGCGTAAGTGGTGGTGACGTGGAAGAAGAACTGCGGCAGGCCGTAGGTCAGCAGGTAGGACTGGCCGCTGAAGCGCTTCTCTTTAGGCGTGCCCGGACGGGTCACGATCTCGATGCCTTCCTTGCCGTTGATCTGCGCAGGCGTAATGCTGCCGATGAAGGCCAGAGCCTTGGCGATCAACGCTTGCAGTTCGGCGAAGGTGGTTTCAGTGTCGTCGTACTTCGGCAATTCGACTTCGGCCAGGCGACCGGTAACGCCCTTGCTGAAATCAACGGCGATCTGCACCTGACGCACCAGCGGGAACATGTCCGGGAACAGGCGCGCTTGCAGGAAGGCGTTAGGGTCGATGTTTTTCTCGGTGGCGTGAGCCTCGGCCTTTTTCAGTACATCACTCAGGGCGTTGAGCATTTGCTGGAAAACAGGCACGGAAGCGTCGTACAGGGAAATGGTCATGGCAGGTCTCGTCTGGAGGGAACGTGGGTCATTTGCATCTGTAGGAGCGAGCCTGCTCGCGATGGACGTTAACGAAAACGCGCCCTGTCTGGATGAACGCGTTGCGCTTGAGTTCTTCGCGAGCAGGCTCGCTCCTACAGGTGATCGGCATCAGGGGCCGATTATAGCCATGCACAGCCCTCCCGAGACCGGTCTTTTTCAGCTGCCGTACACTTTGGCCGCCGGAACGGCCTGAACCACCAGCTGCGCGACGGCATCGCCCATTTCGCCGACTGCCCAGCGGCCCTGGCGATCCAGTTGCGGACCACGGCGCCAGCCGTCGGCGATCGACAATTTGCCGCCCTCGACTTCGAACATCTGCCCGGTCACCTCGGCGGAAGCCTCGGAACCGAGCCACACCACCAGCGGCGCGACGTTTTCCGGGGCAAAATAATCGAAGCCTTCTTCAGGCTTTTTCATGGTGTCGGCGAACACTTGCTCGGTCATACCGGTGCGCGCGGCCGGCGCCAGGGCGTTGGCGGTGATCCCGTAGCGGCCCAGTTCCGCCGCCTGCACCAGCGTCAGCGAGGCAATACCGCCCTTGGCCGCCGCGTAGTTGGACTGGCCAATGGAGCCCTGCAAACCGGCGCCGGAACTGGTGTTGATGATCCGCGCATCGACCCTGGCGCCGCCCTTGACCTGCTCACGCCAATACTTCACGGCGTGGCTGGAAATGCAGAAGTGGCCCTTCAGGTGCACGGCTACCACGGCGTCCCAATCGGCTTCGCTGAGGCTGGCGAACATGCGGTCGCGGCAGATGCCGGCGTTGTTGACCACCACGTTCAGGTCGCCGAAGGTTTCGATGGCCTGACGCACGATCAGCCCCGCCGAGTCATAGCGGGTGATGTCGTCGCTATTGGCCACGGCGCTGCCGCCCTGGCCGAGGATTTCGCCGACCACGGCCAGCGCCGCTTCGCGGTTGATGTCGTTGACCAGCACTTTCGCGCCTTCAGCGGCGAAGGCCAGCGCGTAGGCGCGGCCCAGGCCACCGCCGGCACCGGTGATGATCACCACACGGTTTTCACAGATTTTCATGTTCTACATCCTCCAAATTCATCACTGGTCGACACAATCCCTGTAGGAGCGAGCCTGCTCGCGATAGCGGTGGGTCAGCCAACATTGATGTAGCTGACACTACGTCTTCGCGAGCAGGCTCGCTCCTACAGGATCGGTGTGCATCCTGGTTTACAAACGTTCGATGATGGTCACGTTGGCCTGACCACCGCCTTCGCACATCGTCTGCATGCCGAAGCGTCCGCCGCTGCGCTCCAGTTCATGCAGCAAGGTGCACATCAAGCGGGTGCCGGTGGCGCCCAGCGGATGGCCGAGGGCAATCGCGCCGCCGTTGACGTTGGTCTGTTCATGGGGGTAGCCCGTCTCTTTCAACCAGGCCATGGCCACCGACGCGAAGGCTTCGTTGATCTCCACGCGGTCGATGTCTTCGAGCTTCATGCCCGCGCGTTTGAGCGCGTAGGCCGTGGCCGGGATCGGCGCGGTGAGCATCCAGATCGGGTCTTCGGCGCGCACGCTCAGGTGATGGATACGCGCACGGGGTGTCAGGCCGTAACGCTTTAGCGCCGCTTCCGAGACGATCAGCATCGCGCTGGCCGCGTCACAGGTCTGGCTCGACACCGCAGCGGTCACCCGGTCACAGCCGAACAGGAATTCCAGCTCGGCCATTTTTTCCAGGCTGGTCTGGCGCGGCGTTTCGTCATGCATCACGCCGGCCAGTGGCACGATCTCGCGGTTGAAGCGGCCTTGCTCGATGGCCTGCAAGGCACGTCGATGGGACTCAAGCGAATAGGCTTCAAGCTGCGCCCGGGACAGGTCCCATTTTTCCGCGATCATCTGCGCCGAACGGAACTGCGTCGGTGGTTGCGCGCCATAGCGCCGCACCCAGCCTTCGGAACCGCTGAACGGATCGGTGAAGCCCAAGGGTTCGGCGGCGATCATCGCCGAGGAAATCGGGATCTGGGTCATGGTCTGCACGCCACCGGCGACGACCACGTCCTGAGTGCCGCTCATCACCGCCTGGGCGGCGAAGTGCACCGCTTGCTGGGACGAACCGCACTGGCGATCGATGGTGGTGCCCGGCACCGCTTGCGACAGACCGGCCGCCAGCCAACTGGTGCGGGCAATGTCCCCGGCCAGCGGTCCGATGGTGTCGACACAGCCGAAGATCACGTCGTCGTAATCCTCGTCGGGAATGGCATTGCGCTCGACCAGTGCGCGCAATACGTGGGCGCCCAGGTCGGCGGCGTGGATCTGGCTCAGACCACCCTTGCGCCGCCCGGTGGGCGTACGCAGGGCGTCGACAATGTAGGCTTCCGGCATGGTGTACCTCGGTGAAAATATTAAAATCAGGCGCCGATAACCTGTGGGAGCGAGCTTGCTCGCGATGGCGGTGCGTCAGCTGACATCAATGTTGGATGTGCCGGCCTCATCGCGAGCAAGCTCGCTCCCACAGGGATGTAGTCACCCTTACTGATGAGTTAGAACGTACTGCCCGCACCCAGCGCGGGGTTGCCGCCGAACAGCGCAGCGCGAATCCGTCCTTTGTGATGGCCGCGATCGCCCCAGACCTTGTCCAGAGCCCAGGCGCGCTTCATGAACAGATGCAAGTCGACTTCCCAGGTGTAACCCATGGCGCCGTGGGCCTGGATGGTGTTCTTCGCGGCGAGCATGGCCGCTTCCGCCGTTGCCAGTTTGGCGTGGGATACCAGCACGTCTTGCCCCGGTTGCTGCTCGGCCAGCGCGTAAGCGGCGCGGTACAGCGGGCCTTTGGCGAACTCGATCTGTACCGCGACGTTGGCCATCAAATGCTTGACCGCCTGGAACGAACCCACCGGCTTGCCGAACTGCTTGCGCTCGAAGGTGTAGTCCACCGCCAGGTCGACCATGCGTTTGGCCAGCCCAAGCAATTGCGCGGCACTGGCGAGGGCGCCACGATTGAAGGCGGCCGCCCACAGGCGTCGGCCCTGCTCACCGCTGGCGACGCAGGTGGCGGGAGTTGGCGTCCACTCGACCTGGAACAGCTGACGGCTCGGATCGACCGACTCGTTGCGGGTCAGGCGCACGGCATCACGCTCCACTGCATGCACTTCGTCGCCATGGGCCAGCAACAGCAGATCGGCGACATGGGCATCGCTGACCAGCGGATTACCCGGCTCGGAAACCGCGAGACGCGCTCGGCCCTCGGCAACCCGCGACAACCATTTTTGTTTGAGTGGCGCGTGTTGCTCATCCAGGGTGGCGAGCAGCGGCACGCCGACCAGCATGGTGTCCACCAGCGGTTCTGGCAGCCCGGCATAACCGCACTCCTGGGCAATCAGCACGAAATCCAGCTCATTCATGCCCATGCCGTCCTGCGCCTCGGGCACGGTCAAGGCGGTCAGGCCCAGTTCCACCAGCTGCGCCCAGAGTCGCTCACTGCGCCCGCTGTCGCTCTGCCACAGTTCGCGAATGCGTTCCGGGGTGACTTCGTTGATCAGGAAGCTGCGGACGTTGTCCTGAAACAGCAGTTGGTCGCGGCTGAAACTAAAGTCCATGGTCTATTCCTCAGGCACGCGGCATGCCGAGCATGCGTTCGGCAATGATGTTGCGCTGGATCTCGTTGGTGCCGGCGTAAATCGGCCCGGCCTGGGCAAACAGGAAGCCTTCCAGCCAATGGCCGACGTCACCGGCGGCCGGGGCATCGGGCAGCAGCTCGCCACGCATTCCGAGAATGCTCATGGCGGTGTCGTGCATGCGCTGGTCGAGTTCCGACCAGAAGATCTTGTTGGTCGACGATTCCGGCCCGATCTTGCCGCCCTGTACCAGTTGCGAGGCGGTCATGTAGGTGCTCAGGGTGTAGGCCTCGGCATCCAGCCAGGCGCGCATCACCGCTTCGCCGATGGCCGGGTCGCGGTCGGCGTGTTCACGATTGGCCAGATACAGCTGCACCAGACGCTTGGCGGTTTCCTGGAAGCGCGCCGGTGAACGCAGCAACAAGCCGCGCTCGAAACCGGCGGTGGACATCGCCACGTGCCAGCCCATGCCTTCGCCACCGAGGGCGTTTTCCACCGGCACCTTGACGTCGTCGAAGAAGATCTCGGCAAAACCTGGCAAACCGTTGAGCTGCGGGATCGGCCGTACGGTGATACCCGGCGTGTCCAGCGGCAGCAGGATGAAGGTCAGGCCGTGATGACGCTGGGACTGCGCGTCGGTACGGAAAATACCGAACGCCCAATCAGCCCACACCGCGCGGGTCGACCAGGTTTTCTGGCCGTTGATCACGTAATGGTCGCCAACCCGTTCAGCCTTGGAGCGAATCGCCGCCATGTCGGAACCGGCGCCCGGCTCGGACCAGGCCTGGGCCCAGATGTCTTCACCGGTGGCCATGCGCGGCAGGAATCGCGCCTTCTGCTCTGCGCTGCCGTACTCCATCAGGGTCGGGCCGAGCAGAAAGATGCCGTTCTGGTTGACCCGCGCCGGCGCCCCGGAACGGTAGTATTCCTCTTCGAAAATCAGCCACTCGATCAGGTCGCAGCCACGGCCGCCGAGTTCGGTCGGCCATGTGACCATGCCCCAACGGCCTTCATTGAGTTTGGCTTCCCAGGCACGGTGCTGGGCAAAGCCAAGTTCTGTGTCGAACGATTGCAGCGGTTCACTCGGTACATTGGCCGCCAGCCAGGTCCGTGCCTCGGCACGAAAGGCCTGCTGGGCCGGGGTATAGGTCAGGTCCATGGATATGCCTTCAGCCGTTGAATCGGGCATCGCGTTTCTCGACGAACGAGTCGCGTGCTTCCTGAGAGTCCAGTGAGCGGTAGGCTTCGAGGGTGAAGCCCTGCTCCCAGCGGTATTTGTCTTCCAGATTGCCGTCTTCGATGCCGCTCAGCGCTTCCTTGGCGAGGCTGATCATGCCGGGGCTCTTGGCGGCGATGGTGCGGGCGATCTGCAACGCGGCTTCGCGCAAGTCTTCGCGCTTGACCACCCGCTCCACCRCGCCCAGGCGGTAAGCCTCGGCGGCGTCGATGGCCTCGCCGGTGAAGTACATGTGGCGGACTTTCTGCACCGGGAACAGGCGCTGCAAATGCGCGCCACCACCCATGGCCCCGCGATCCACTTCCGGCACGCCGAAGGTGGCGCACTCGGACGCGACGATGATGTCGGCGGCGCCGCAGATACCGATGCCGCCGCCCAGCACAAAGCCGTGCACGGCCACGATCACCGGTTTCGGGTTACGGTGGATCGCCTTGAAGCTGTCGTAGTTGCCCTTGTTCACCGCGACGATCAGGTTGCCGTCGGCCGCCAGTTCCTTGATATCGACTCCGGCACAGAAGCCGCGCCCTTCGGCACGGATCACGATCACCCGCACATCGCTGTTGTGGCCCAGGCCCTCGATCTCGCTGGCAATATCGGCCCAGCCTTGGCAATTGAAGGCGTTGACCGGTGGTCGGTTGAAGACCAGTTCGGCAATGCCGTGTTCGATGCTGACGCTAAATGGTTTCATGGTTTCCTTCCTTCACAATGCATGGCCCCTTACGACACACGGCGGCACAGTTCGCCCAGGCGCGCTTCGGCGTCGCGGACGATCTGTTCAATCAATTGGGCGCAGCTGGGCAAGCTGTCGATGGATGCGGCGATCTGCCCGGCGGGCAAGACGCCCGCCGCCGGTTGCCCGTCGACCATGGCTTTCTGGATCACCATCGGCGCGTTGGCGGCCATGATGCTTTGCGCGGCGGTCAGCTCACCGCTGCCGCGCATCTTCAGCGCGCTGGTCAGCAGTTGCGTCAGGCTCATGCCGGTGTGGCGGCGGTACGCCAGGCCACTCTGCAACGCCAGCAACAGGCGCTTGAGACCGCCGCTGCTTTCCAGCTGGTTGAGCAATTCGTTGCGGATCATCCGTTGCGGCATGCCGTCGATGGCGCGGCTGATGATGATCGCCGCCGGGTCCTTGACCGCCAGGTAACGGGCCAGGGTCGCCTGGGGCACCGGGCTGTCGGCACACATCAGGAAACGCGTGCCCATGGCGATGCCTTCGGCACCGTAGGCCAAAGCCGACACCAGACCCTTGCCGTCCTTGAATCCGCCGGCCGCCACCACGGGCACCGACACCGCGTTGACCACCTGATCAAGCAGCATCGAAGTAGGAACGGAACCGGTGTGTCCCCCGCCCTCGCCGCCCTGCACGGTCACCGCATCGGCGCCCATTTCCACGGCTTTCTGCGCATGCTTGAGCGCGCCCACCGTGGGAATGCACACCACGCCGGCATCCTTCAGGCGGCTGATCATTTGCTTGCCCGGCGAACGGCTGTAGCTGACCGCCCGGACTTTGTGGCGCAACACCAGCTCGACGATCTCGCCGGCATTGGCCTGGTACATATGGAAATTCACCCCGAACGGCTGATCGGTCAGGCGCCGGGTTTCGATAATCGCCGCTTCCATTTGCTGCGGTTCGATGGTCGCCCCGGCGAGAAAACCGAAACCACCGGCATTGCCCGTGGCCGCCACCAGTTTCGGGTCGGCGACCCAGCCCATGGCGGTCTGGATGATCGGGTAACGGCAACCGAGCAGTTGTGTTAAACGGGTATTCAACGAGATCGCCATGTTCACGCCTCGCCCGTTTTGCGCTGGGAACTGGCCATGGCCTTGGCGTCGTAGCCGCCGAGGCGGTCGCCGGACACCAGTTCATTGTGGGCATGGGCGAAGTGATGCAGGCCGAACACCATGTCCATGGTTGCGCGCTTGCCCATCAGGTCTTCGGCATTGTTCACCGCTTGCTTGCTCAGTTGCAGGCCCAGGCGCGGCATCTGCGCGATGCGCCCGGCGATGTCGAGGGTCTGCTGCTCCAGCTCGTCGCGAGCCACCACCCGATTGAGCATGCCCATCTGATAGGCCCGTGGCGCCGGCATGCGCTCGCCGAGGAACAGGAACTCCTTGGCGATGCGCGGATTGAGTTCATGCACGTGGGCGAAATACTCGACCCCTGGAATGCCCATGCGCACCACCGGATCGGCGAAATACGCATCCTCGCTGGCGACGATCAGGTCGCAGACCCAAGCCAGCATCAGCCCACCGGCAATGCACGCGCCCTGGACCATGGCGATGGTCGGCTTGGGCATTTCGCGCCAACGGCGGCACATGCCCAGATAGACTTCCTGCTCCCGGGCATAGAGAAACTCGCCGCCCGGTTTGTTCACATGGTCGTACCACAGGCTGGCGCGGTCGAAGGTCTTGTCGACGTCGCGGCCCGGGGTGCCGATGTCATGCCCGGCGGAGAAATGCTTGCCGGCGCCACGCAGCACAATGACCTTCACTTCATCGTCATCGCAGGCCCGGCGAAACGCCGCGTCCAGCGCATAGGTCATCTGCGAGTTCTGCGCGTTGTGGAACTCGGGGCGGTTCATGGTGACCAGGGCCACCGCGCCGCGCACTTCGTAGAGCACCACCTCGGCCTGATTGTTATCGTTATCTTCAGCCATCACTTGTCTCCGCAACGCGCTGCTCAGCGTTGGCCTGGCGGGTTGTCTTTGAGTTGCAGGGAGCGCAGGTTGTGCGGGTCCAGACGCTGGATCAGCTGCAATTGCTCGACCGTCGGGGCGGCGGTGGTCGGGCAATCGTCCGGCACGTGCAGCTCGAAGCCGGTGCTGTCCTGGACTTGCGCCGCCGTGACGCCGGGGTGCAGCGAACGGATGCGCATCTGCCGCTGCGGGCCCTGGAAATCCAGCACGCAGAGGTCAGTGATGATCAGGCGGATGTCGATGTCGTCCAGCGACCATCCGCGCGCCAGGCGGGCCGGGTTGTAGCCGACCGAGGCGACCATATCGACCTCGCCTTCGACGAACACCCGGCGGTTATGGCTCGGCACGCAGAACGAGTTGGCGTGGCTGATCGAGTTGCCGGGGAAACCACGCACGCCGAGCATCTGCGCCTTGGGTTTGGCGTAGTCGCCGATGCAGGAAATGTTGGCCTGACCGTAACGGTCGATCTGGGTCGGGCCGACCAGCGCATGGCGCTTGCCGCCCCATACGTTGTCGAAAATCCGCGAGAACCCCATCCAGCTGTCACGCTTGGGTTCATAGCCTTTGCGTGCGCCCAAAGGCACCGGCTCGGCGACCATGTAGGCTTCGGAGTCGGTCATCAGCAGGTTCGGGTTGCTGGTCAACATGGCCAGCGAAGCGGCCAGACGCGGGATCACGCCGATGCCGGAGGCCAATACTTCGCCGTCTTCGCGCCAGGCTTCGGAGGCCGCGCAGATCATCAACTCGGCGAGGCTGTAATCAGTAGTGCTCATCGAAAGGCTCCTTAGAAAATCGGCAACGGCAGTTCACGGATCGCAGCCAGGCCGCCGACCTTTTCCAGATACTGTTCGTGGGTGCAGTCGACGTAGTCGCGCAAGTAGCCCTGCCAGCCATCGACCGCCTGGACCGTGGCGTTGTAGGCCTTGAAATGCGCGACGTCGAAACCGTACAGCGGCGCGCAGGAAGACGGATGCGCCCCGCCCGGCACGTGGGCCACGGCGGTGGTCAGGTTGCGTTCCCAGAACACTTGATGGGCGTGGGCGCTGTCCTGATGGAAATACTCGCTGTCGACCAGTTCATCGCAGGTCACGTAGCTGTGGGTCGCAGCGCGCACGAACAGGTCGTCCATGTAGTGATCCGGACCGCTGATCTGGCACACGCCGCGTTTGTCGGCGCGGTCAACGTGGACCAGCGCCGCGTCGAGCTTGAGCGCCGGCATGGCGACCCAGTCCTTGCCATCGGCATAGGGCGAGGCAATCAACTTGATCTGGCGGTTATGGCGCAGCACGTCAGTGCCCAGGCCCACGGCGGTTGGAATGAATGGCACGTTCATCGCTGCGGCGCGCAGGCCGAGCAGCAGCATGCCTTCGTCGATCTCCATCACTTCCAGCGCCGCTTCCTGGCGCGCCTTGCGGAAGTACGGTTCCAGCGGAATGAAATCCAGGGACACGAAGGCGAACACCAGCTTCTTGATCTTGCCGGCCGCGCAGAGCATGCCGACGTCCGCCCCCCCGTATGCAACTACAGTCAGCTCCTTGAGGTCCGAGCGCAGAATCTCGCGCACCAGCGCCATCGGCTTGCGCCTCGGCCCCCAGCCACCGATACCGATGGTCATGCCGTCACGCAGTTGGCCGACGATCTCGGCGGTGGTCTTTTGCTTGTCCATCGTCTTGTTCCTCATTGGCGACCGACACTGAAGTCGTGGCCCCAGTGGCTGACCACGGTGCTTTCGAACGGCGTGTGGCGATCCCAGTCGACCACCAGGCCATCACAGCCGTACTCCAGGTCAAACCCGGACGGGGTCTTGATATAGAAAGAAATCATCTGGTCGTTGGTGTGCTGGCCGAGGGTGGCTGACAGCTTCACGCCGTTGGCGTGCACGCGGTCTAGGGCGCGACCGACTTCGTCCAGCGCGTTGACCTCGACCATCATGTGCACGCAACCGTGGGGCATCGGGCACTCGAAAATCGCCAACGAGTGGTGGCGGCCGTTGTTGCAGTGCAGGAAGTGGATGCGCTTCTGCGGCTCGGCCGGGTCCGGGGTGAAGCGGACTTTCATCAGGTCCGACAGGCCAAAACCCATCACCTCTTCGTAGAAGTCGCGGCAGCGTTCGAAGGCGGGTGCTGGCAGGACGACGTGGCCCATGCCGAGGTCATTGGTAACGAAACCTTTGACGCCCACCGGCGAGACAAAACGGGCGAAGTCCTGCAACGGCCCCCAGAACAGTTCGTGGCGATTGCCATCCGGGTCGCTGAAGTGCACCAGCTCCTGGACCTTGCGCAGCTCCGCTTCGGCCGCGGTGCCACGGGTCACTTGCACGTCGGCTTGCTGCAGCTCGCTGACCGCCTGTTCCAGCGCCGCCTTGCCGGCCACCTCCCAGCCACAGGCACCGAAGCCGTTCTCGGCGTTCTTCTGCACCAGGATGCGGTGGTGGCGCTCGTCCATCTTCAGGTACAGGTGGCCGTCGTCAACGTTGCCGATGACCATCATGCCCAGCACCTGGCTTGCGTAATGGCGCCATTGCGCCAGGTCGCTGGATAACAGGGTGACGTAACCCAGACCGCGGATATCCATGGATGCACTCCTCGTTTTTCTCAGGCGGTGCCGCCCTTCGGCGATTGCCGGGGGAGACTTTATGTAGGGCCTATTCAAACGGGTTCGGGGAGGGGCAACATCGTCCAATGGGACTAGCGGAAATGACGGGGTACACGCATTAAAAACTGTAGGAGTGAGCCTGCTCGCGATGAGGGCCTTACAGTCAACATTGATATTGAATGTAGGACCGCTATCGCGAGCAGGCTCACTCCTACAGGGGGGATGTGGTGTTGCGGGTTTATGCAGGTGGTTCGATTTGATCCAGCACGCGGTTTGCGGTGATCTCCGCCAGCATCACGCTGTTTGAAATGCCTAGCAGGACGTTGCGTGACGAACCTTCCAGATGGTTGACCAGTTGATGCACCATCACATCGACCGAGGCCAGCGTCTCGACCAGATAAACCACCAGGGTTTCGGTCGTGGCCTCAGGGTCGACGGTAAACAGTGTGCTGATTGTTCGAGGAGTGGCTTTGATGTCGGCTGTCGAGGGGAAGTGGTAAGCGAGGGCACGCTCGGCGGCCTCGTTGAGTTTTTTTGAATCGGGTTCGTATGGGGATGCTGGATCGGTGTCCGGCGGATTGGGTGTGACCTTGAACATAGTGTGGATTCCTGATGTGGGCTGGAAACCACTTCTCTACTAAAAGAAGGGGTGGCAGCTGTACGCAGGTTAGTAGACCGGGGAATCCAAGAAGCCGGCGCGCCCAAGGGCGCCCTACGTACAGCCACCATCAAAATACAGGCACATAACCTGATTGATGCGTCGTACGTCTCGGATTAAGCCACGGGCTACTAAACCCGATCACTGGGAGTCAGTGACGCGAATCAAGTTACCGAGGGTGTCCAAGGCGCACAAGCCGGCGGATTCTGGCGTACCTGTAGGCAACGACGCAAGGCGTTGTAGCTTTCATCAAGTAACGCTGACAGCCGTTAAACAGGCTCTATTCAAAGGCCAAATCGGTGGCGCGAACTAGCGCAATAACCTGTAGGAGCGAGCATGCTCGCGATGGTCGTCAACGATAACGCAGAAAGCCTGACACCCCGCGGCGTTCTCCGGTTTATCGCGAGCAGGCTCGCTCCTACAAGGGGTATGCGGTGTTCAATCTTTATTCGGCAGGCATAAAAAAACGGGCCTTGGGGACCCGTTGGAAAGTTGGCCTGACGTCCATGTCAGGCCTGAAATGCGATCAACTGTGGGAGCGAGCTTGCTCGCGATGGGGCCATACCAGTCAACATCGATGCTGAATGTAAGACCGCTATCGCGAGCAAGCTCGCTCCCACAGGGGGGATGCGGTGTTCACGCCTTTAGCGTCAACTTTCAACCCTTGCGGAAATGCGGAATCACCTTCTCGCCAATGTTCTTCAGGGTCTCCAGCTGTGCCCATTGCGGCACGGTGCCCATCTGGCAGATGAACAGGATTTCGTCGGCGCCGGCATCGATCAGGCGTTGCACGTAGCCTATGCAATCCTCGACGGTGCCGTAGGCGTGGTTCGGGTTCATCATGGCCATGGTCGGGTCGGAGAAGTCGACGCTGACTTCTTCGGAGGCGAAGCGCGACTTGATAACGCTCTGGCCGTTGCCGTCGACGAAGGTGTCGTCTTTCCACTTCTCCGGGTCCGGACGCTCGCCGCCGCCGTACCAGTAGCCCAGGGACTCCATGAAGTAGCGTTGGCCACGAATACCGATGCGGCGCGCTTCTTCGTTGTCATCCAGCACAATGGCCGGGCACAGCGCGGCGATGTGGCGGTTAGGGCGGAAACCGACCTGCTTCTTCTCATCCCGATTGTCGTAGGCCGTGTGATACATCTCGACCTTCTTGGCGATCTCTTCCGGGCCACCGAAGCCCAGCACCAGTGCACCCATGCCACGGCCGCCAGCGTTTTTCAGCGACTCGGTGTTGGTGCACGCCAGGTACATCGGCGGGTGCGGATCCTGGTAAGGCTTTGGATGGATCGGGCGCTTGGGGATCTGCACGAAGTCGCCGTTGTGCTCGATCTCGTCCTGCACGAACATTTTCGGGATCAGGTACATCATCTCGTCGATCTGCGGCTGCAAGGTCGCCAGGTCGTAGCCGAAGGTGCCTGCTTCCTGCTGGGTGCCGCCCTTGCCCACGCCGAAGTGCACACGGCCCTTCGACAGCAGGTCGAGGGTGGCGATGCGCTCGGCGACCTTCACCGGGTGGTTCATTGCCGGCGGCAGGCAGACCACGCCGTGACCGATGCCGATTCGCTCGGTTTTACCGGCAACGAACGCCAACATGGTTTCCGGCGCGGACATGTGCGAGTAGTTGCTCAGCGCGGTATGTTCCACGCACCAGAAGGTGTCGAAGCCGAGCTTGTCGGCCAGCACGGCCTGTTCGACGGTGTCTTCGAAAATCTTGCGGTCGCCTTCACGGCTGGAGTCCACCGTCTGGGCTTCGTAAATCAGGGAAAATTTCATGGTTGATCCTTGTGCTTATTTGGATGCGCAGTCGGCGCCGTAGACCTTCGCCTTACCGTCAATGCTCGTGCATCGACGGGGCGCTCGAATCACGCAAACGGACTAGCCGATTTGTAGGGAAGCGTCAGAGGAAAAAGTCGCTGCTGTCCTGCCCCATGCTCACGCCACCCAGGTTCCAGGCGTACTTGGCCGGGCTGTTGGCGACGTGGGCGCGACCGGTGTGGATGTCGCGGAATGCACGGTTGATCGGATGGCTGCGGAAGATCGTCGAAGCACCGCTGTTGAACATCAGCTCGCCGGCTGCCTTGGCGCACTTGTCGGCCACCAGCGCCGAGTCATAACGCATCTTCACCCGCTCGGGCATGCTCAATGGTTCGCCCTTCTGCGCGCGCTCCAGCATCAGGGCGAAGTTGCGATGCAGCACGGTCTTGCACTCGTCGACGCAGACCATGGCGTTGGCCAGCGCCGATTGCGCGGCCGGGTCCTGGACCATCTTGCGACCGTCATTGACCCCGACCCGGGCGCGGTTGTGCTCGGCAAACAGATCCACCGCGCCTTGCAGGGCACCGATGGCGGACGACGAAACGGCACGCACAAAAATCTGCCCGAACGGCAGGCGGAACAACGGTGCGGTGTTCACCGCGTTGCCCGGACTGTTCTGCATGAAACCGTCGAACGCTCGATGGGTGCGGTACTCGGGAACGAAGGCGTTTTCCACCTGGATGTCGTGGGAGCCGGTGGCTTCCAGGCCCATGACGTTCCAGTTGTCGAGAATCCGGTAGTCGCTGCGCGGCACCAGGAACGTCCGGTAATCCGGCGCCCCGCCCGCCTCTGCCGGCGGCACCAGCGCACCGAGGAACGCCCATTCGCAATGCTTGCTGCCGGAAGAAAAGCCCCAGCGGCCGCTCAACTTGAAGCCACCATCAACCCGCTCGACCTTGCCCACCGGCATATAGGAAGAGGAGATCAGCACGCTGGAGTCGCTTCCCCAGACATCCTGGGCCGCGCGGTCGTCGAACAGCGCCAGTTGCCAGTTGTGGATCGCAACCACGCCAAGTACCCAGGCCGAAGACATGCAGCCCTCGGCAAGGGTCATCTGCACGTCGAAGAAATCCTTGGGCTCCAGCTCATAGCCTTCCCAACGGGCCGGTTGCAGGATGCGAAAGAACCCGGCGTCGTGGAAATCCTTCAGGGTTTCTTCAGGCAACTGGCCGGCTTGCGCGGCATTCAGGGCGCGTTCACGCAGGATCGGCACCAACTCGCGGGCACGTTGGCTCAGACGCTGGCGAATCAGGTCTTGGTTGAGCATTTTTATTGTTCTCCTTTGTTCACCCCATCCGCCGGGGCGCGCGTGCAACGGGGCGGGTGTAGCGCCCCTACCCTTGCATTCAAACAATGGAGAACAGAGGGGACATCCCTCAAACGGACCATGTGGGATGGGAGAATTGCTTTGCCTGACAGGCCGCCTTCGCGGGCAAGCCCGCGAAGAGGCAGGCCCAGACGCCACTCATCTCACTGAAGAAATGCGACCACTTTCTGCGCCGCAGCCGCCAAATGCTGCTCATGGCTAAACCCCGAAGCCTTCAACGGCTTCAAGTCATGATCCCCCGCCACCAGCCAGAACACTTCGATACCCGGCGATAGCGCATAACCCTCGACCGCCTCCCGGTTGCCCAACGCATCGCGCTCGCCCTGGACGATCAAGGTCCGAGTCTTCAACCCGGCCAGATGTTCGACCCGTGGTTTCTCCGGCTTGCCCACCGCATAGAATGGATAACCCAGGCACACCAGGGCATCCGCCCCCAACTCATCGGCCAGCAGGCTGGCCATGCGCCCGCCCATGGACTTGCCGCCGATGGCCAGCGGCCCAGTGACATGGCGTCGCACCTGGGCATACACCTCGCGCCAGCATTCCAGCAGTTTCGGCGCGGGGTTCGGCGGGCGTTTACCGCCGTCGATGCGCCGCTGCGCCATATAGGGAAATTCGAAGCGCAACACGTTGACGCCTTGAGCTTTGAGGCGTGCAGCCATGTCGCTCATCCAGTCGCTGTCCATCGGTGCGCCAGCGCCATGGGCGAGGATCAGCGTCGCCGCAGCCTTGCCAGCGGCGGCATTCCACAACCATCCATGATCCTGCACGCACTGCGCCCATTGATCCCCGTCAATACCGGCCTTGTGCCCTTTGTCCATGCTTGCCTCGCTTTCAGTCTGCCTATAACTCCGGCCGAAGGGTGCACTGCCTTGCGCTGCGCGCTCACTTCGGCTGAACCGTGGATGGGGAACCATGAACACTTCTATCAGTACCGCCTACAACTACAAGGTGGTCCGCCAATTCGCCATTATGACGGTGGTGTGGGGCATCGTCGGCATGGGGCTCGGGGTTTTTCTCGCTGCCCAGTTGGTCTGGCCCGAACTCAACTTCAATTTGCCGTGGACCAGCTTCGGCCGCTTGCGCCCGCTGCACACCAACGCGGTGATCTTCGCCTTCGGCGGCTGCGCGCTGTTCGCCAGTTCGTTGTACTCGGTGCAACGCACCTGCCAGACACGGCTGTTTGCACCGAAAATCGCCGCCTTCTGCTTCTGGGGCTGGCAGCTTGTGATTCTGCTCGCGGCCATCAGCCTGCCGCTGGGCTACACCAGCTCCAAGGAATACGCGGAACTGGAATGGCCGATCGACATCCTGATCACCATCGTCTGGGTCGCCTACGCCATCGTGTTCTTCGGCACGATCATGCAGCGCAAGACCAAGCATATTTATRTCGGTAACTGGTTCTTCGGTGCGTTCATCATCACCGTGGCAATCCTGCACATCGTCAACAACATGGAATTGCCGGTCAGCTTCACCAAGTCCTATTCGCTGTACTCCGGCGCCACCGATGCGATGGTGCAATGGTGGTACGGGCACAACGCCGTGGGCTTTTTCCTCACCGCCGGTTTCCTCGGGATGATGTACTACTTCGTGCCGAAACAGGCCGAGCGCCCGGTGTATTCCTATCGCTTGTCGATCGTGCACTTCTGGGCGCTGATCACCCTGTACATCTGGGCAGGTCCCCACCACTTGCACTACACCGCGCTGCCGGACTGGGCGCAGTCGCTGGGCATGGTGATGTCGCTGATCCTGCTGGCACCGAGCTGGGGCGGGATGATCAACGGCATGATGACCCTGTCGGGTGCCTGGCATAAGTTGCGCAGCGACCCGATCCTGCGCTTCCTCGTGGTGTCGCTGGCGTTCTACGGCATGTCGACCTTCGAAGGGCCGATGATGGCGATCAAGACGGTCAACGCCCTCTCCCACTACACCGACTGGACCATCGGCCACGTACACGCAGGCGCCCTGGGCTGGGTGGCGATGATTTCCATTGGCGCGCTGTACCACATGATCCCGAAAGTCTTCGGACGCGAGCAGATGCACAGCATCGGCCTGATCAACGCGCACTTCTGGCTCGCCACCATCGGCACGGTTCTGTACATCGCCTCGATGTGGGTCAACGGCATCGCCCAGGGCCTGATGTGGCGTGCGGTGAACGAGGACGGCACGCTGACTTACTCCTTCGTCGAAACCCTGGTGGCCAGCCACCCTGGCTTCGTCGTGCGGCTGGTGGGTGGCGCGATCTTCCTCAGCGGCATGTTCCTGATGGCCTACAACACCTGGCGCACCGTGCGGGCCTCGCAGCCTGCCGAAGTCGCCGCTGCCGCGCAGATGGCCTGAGGAGTCCGCCATGAAACACGAAACTATCGAGAAAAACGTCGGCCTGTTACTGCTGCTGATGATCCTGGCCGTGAGCATCGGTGGCCTGACCCAGATCGTCCCGTTGTTCTTCCAGGACGTGACCAACAAACCGGTGGAAGGCATGAAGCCCTACACCGCGCTGCAACTGGAAGGTCGCGACATCTATATCCGCGAAGGCTGCGTCGGTTGTCACTCGCAGATGATCCGCCCGTTCCGCGCCGAGACCGAACGCTACGGCCACTATTCGGTGGCCGGCGAAAGCGTCTGGGATCACCCGTTCCTGTGGGGTTCGAAACGCACCGGGCCGGACCTGGCGCGAGTCGGTGCGCGTTACTCCGATGACTGGCACCGCGCGCACTTGTACAACCCGCGCAACGTCGTGCCCGAGTCGAAGATGCCGGCCTACCCGTGGCTGGTGGCCAATCAGCTCGACAGCAGTCATACCGAAACCAAGATCAAGGCCATGCGTACCCTCGGCGTGCCGTACACCGACGAGGACATTACCGGCGCCGTCGCTTCGCTCAAAGGCAAGAGCGAGATGGATGCGCTGGTCGCCTACCTGCAAGTGCTCGGCACTGCGATCAAGAGCAAGAGGTGAGCAATGTTTGAACTGAGCACTGGAATGATCCGCGGCCTGGGCACGGTCGTGGTGTTCGTGGCCTTCGTCGGCCTGACGCTATGGGTGTTCAACGGCAAGCGCGGCCCGGAATTCGCCGAAGCGCGCCTGCTGCCGTTCGCTGACGAGCCACAACCCGACATCACTGAAGAATCAGCAACAAGGAGTACCCGGCCATGACCACCTTCTGGAGTACGTGGATCTGCGTACTGACCATCGGCAGCCTGATCGGCCTGACCTGGCTGCTGATCGGCACCCGCAAGGGTGAAACCAAGGGCAGTGTCGACCAGACCATGGGGCACAGCTTCGACGGCATCGAGGAATACGACAACCCGTTGCCGCAATGGTGGTTCATGCTGTTCGCCGGCACGCTGGTGTTTGCCATCGGCTACCTGATCCTTTATCCGGGCCTGGGCAACTGGAAAGGCGTTCTCCCCGGCTATGAGAACGGCTGGACCGGCGTGCACGAATGGGAAAAGGAAATGGCCAAGGCTGACGGGAAGTTCGGGCCGATCTTCGCGAAGTTTGCGGCAATGCCCGTGGAAGAAGTGGCCAAGGACCCACAGGCATTGAAAATGGGCGGCCGCCTGTTTGCCTCCAACTGCTCGGTGTGCCACGGCTCGGACGCCAAGGGCGCGTTCGGCTTCCCCAACCTGACCGACAGCGACTGGCGCTGGGGCGGCGCGGCCGAAGCGATCAAGACCACCATCACGGGTGGCCGGATGGCGATGATGCCGGCCTGGGGAGAAGTTCTGGGTGAAGCAGGTGTGAAGAACGTCGCCGCTTATGTGCGCCATGATCTGGCCGGCCTGCCGTTGCCGGAAGGCAGCAAAGCCGACCTGCAGGCCGGACAACAAGCGTTCAGCACCACCTGCGTCGCCTGTCACGGAACGAACGGCCAGGGCACTGAAGCCATGGGCGCGCCGAACCTCACGCACCCGGCCGGTTTCATCTACGGCACCAGCCTGACGCAGCTTGAACAGACGATTCGGCATGGTCGCCAGGGCCATATGCCGGCGCAGGCCGAACTGCTCGGCAACGATAAGGTGCAACTGCTGGCCGCATATGTGTACAGCCTGTCCCACGACTTGAATACCGAGCACTTACAGGCTGTAGACAACCGCAAATAAATCCCGACCGCTCTGCTGCCGCATTCTCCCGGATGCGGCGGTTCCCTGCCCCCTTTGCGACGCATTGTCGCACCCTCTTTGACTCTTTCTTTCGGATCCCGGGATTCGGGTCTAAGCTTCCCCCGATGCGGACTGGCCGCTGCCGGTTCCAGGTCGACCCTGAACGATGTGTTCGACGAATCTGCCCGATGACAGGCCGCAAAGGCTGGTAGATACCGGCTGTCGCGCCAATTGCCTTCGGTCAGCCAAACGTTGCGTTTGAACACACCCCGTTACATCCGACCTGACCCCCTCGCCTGATCAGTCCGCCGGGACGTTTTGCCCACGGGCAATTTTGTCCTTACGCGGCGCATGGAAAGGCCGCAGAATCAGCTTTTGAAAGCATTGACCCAGGTCATGGCGCGTTGCAATGACCCCTTGCTTTCTCCATACTTGCGGCCGATTTTTAATCCTAATAAAACACCCAAACCGTGGAACCTTAGAATGAGCACAGCAATCAGTCCGACTGCTTATAACTATAAGGTAGTCCGYCAGTTCGCCATCATGACGGTGGTCTGGGGGATCCTTGGCATGGGGCTCGGTGTCTTCATTGCCTCGCAACTGGTCTGGCCGGAGTTGAACTTCGGTCTGCCATGGACGAGCTTTGGACGCCTGCGCCCGTTGCACACAAACCTGGTGATTTTTGCCTTCGGTGGATGTGCACTGTTTGCCACTTCTTATTACGTCGTGCAGCGAACCTGCCAAACGCGACTGATTTCCGACAGCCTCGCCGCCTTTACCTTCTGGGGATGGCAAGCGGTGATCGTCGGCGCGATCATTACCTTGCCGATGGGTTTCACCACCACCAAGGAATACGCGGAACTGGAATGGCCCCTGGCTATTCTGCTGGCCATTGTCTGGGTCACCTACGGTCTGGTGTTCTTCGGCACCATCGTCAAGCGCAAGACCAAGCACATCTATGTGGGTAACTGGTTCTACGGCGCGTTCATCGTCGTGACCGCGATGCTGCACATCGTCAACCACATGTCGCTGCCGGTCAGCCTGTTCAAGTCGTACTCGGCCTACTCGGGCGCGACGGACGCGATGATCCAGTGGTGGTACGGCCACAACGCCGTGGGCTTCTTCCTGACCACCGGCTTCCTGGGCATGATGTACTACTTCGTGCCGAAACAGGCCGAGCGTCCGATCTACTCCTATCGCCTGTCGATCGTGCACTTCTGGGCGCTGATCACCCTGTACATCTGGGCAGGTCCGCACCACTTGCACTACACCGCGCTACCGGACTGGGCTCAGTCCCTGGGCATGGCGATGTCGATCATCCTGCTCGCGCCGAGCTGGGGCGGCATGATCAACGGCATGATGACCCTGTCGGGCGCCTGGCATAAGCTGCGCACCGACCCGATCCTGCGCTTCCTGGTCGTCTCCCTGGCGTTCTACGGCATGTCGACCTTCGAAGGCCCGATGATGGCCATCAAGACCGTCAATTCGCTGTCGCACTACACCGACTGGACCATCGGCCACGTACACGCAGGCGCCTTGGGCTGGGTTGCGATGATCTCGATCGGCGCCATCTACCACATGATCCCGAAACTGTTCGGTCGTGCGCAGATGCACAGCACCGCCCTGATCAACACCCACTTCTGGCTCGCGACCATCGGTACCGTTCTGTACATCGCCTCGATGTGGGTCAACGGCATCACCCAGGGCCTGATGTGGCGTGCCATCAACGACGACGGCACCCTCACCTACTCGTTCGTCGAAGCGCTGCAAGCCAGCCACCCTGGCTTCATCGTTCGCGCCCTGGGCGGTGCGTTCTTCGCCACCGGCATGCTGTTCATGGCCTACAACGTGTTCCGCACCGTACGCGCCTCGAACCCGGCTGAAGCCGAAGCCGCCGCCAAGATTGCCGTAGTTGGAGCTCACTGATGAAGCATGAAGCAGTCGAGAAGAATATTGGCCTGCTGGCCTTCTTCATGGTCATCGCCGTCAGCGTCGGCGGCCTGACCCAGATCGTTCCGCTGTTTTTCCAGGATGTCACCAACAAGCCGGTCGAGGGCATGAAGCCCCGCACCGCCCTTGAACTGGAAGGCCGGGACATTTATATCGCCAACGGTTGTGTCGGCTGCCACTCGCAGATGATCCGTCCGTTCCGTGCCGAGACCGAACGCTACGGCCACTACTCGGTCGCCGGTGAAAGCGTCTGGGACCACCCGTTCCTGTGGGGTTCCAAGCGTACCGGTCCGGACCTGGCCCGTGTCGGCGGTCGCTACTCCGATGACTGGCAGCGTGCGCACTTGTACAACCCGCGCAACGTCGTGCCTGAGTCGAAAATGCCGGCCTACCCGTTCCTCGTGGAAAACAAGCTCGACGGCAAAGATACCGCCAAAAAAATGGAGGTCTTGCGCACGCTCGGCGTCCCTTACACCGACGAAGACATCGCCGGCGCCAAGGATGCTGTGAAGGGCAAAACCGAAATGGACGCGCTGGTGGCCTATCTGCAAGGCCTGGGCACCATCATCAAAAGCAAACGGTGATCTGGATGGATATCGGGATGATTCGTGGCCTGGGCACCGTTGTCGTAATGGTGGCCTTCATCGGACTGGCACTGTGGGTGTTCAGTCCCAAGCGCAAGTCGGAGTTTGAAGACGCGACCTTGCTGCCTTTCGCGGATGATCCCGAAGCCATCAAGCACGTCGAGCAAGCTTCTAGGAGTAACAAAGAATGACTACATTCTGGAGTCTGTACGTCACAGTCCTCAGTCTCGGTACGATCTTTTCCCTGACCTGGCTGCTGTTGTCGACCCGCAAGGGCCAGCGCACCGAGCAGACAGACGAGACAGTCGGGCACTCATTCGACGGGATCGCGGAGTACGACAACCCGCTGCCGAAATGGTGGTTCATGCTGTTCGTGGGCACCATCATCTTCGCACTGGGCTACCTGGCGCTGTATCCGGGCCTGGGTAACTGGAAAGGCCTGCTGCCGGGTTACGGCTACCTCGACAACGAGAAGCAGACCCCGTTCGCCAACGGCCAGACCGGCTGGACCGGCGTTCACGAGTGGGAAAAGGAAATGGCCAGATCGGACGCCAAGTTCGGTCCGATCTTCGCCAAGTTCGCGGCCATGCCAATCGAAGAAGTGGCCAAGGATCCGCAAGCGCTGAAGATGGGTGGCCGCCTGTTCGCCTCCAACTGCTCGGTTTGCCATGGTTCCGACGCCAAGGGCGCCTATGGTTTCCCGAACCTGACCGACGCCGACTGGCGCTGGGGCGGCGAGCCGGCAACCATCAAGACCACCATCATGGGCGGCCGTCACGCAGTGATGCCTGCATGGGCTGAAGTGATCGGCGAGCAAGGCGTGGCCGACGTGGCCGCGTTTGTCCTGACCAACCTCGATGGCCGCAAGCTGCCGGAAGGCACCAAGGCCGACCCGGTTGCCGGGCAGAAACTGTTCGCCACCAACTGCGTGGCTTGCCACGGTCCGGAAGGCAAAGGCACGCCAGCGATGGGCGCGCCCGACCTGACTCACCCGGCCGCGTTCATCTACGGTTCGAGCTTCGCTCAACTGCAGCAGACCATCCGTTACGGCCGTCAGGGCCAGATGCCTGCGCAAGAGGCGATGCAGGGTAACGACAAGGTTCACCTGCTGGCCGCTTACGTCTATAGCCTGTCTCACGGTGAGAAGGCAGCGGACGCCCAGTAAGGCAGACGCTTGAAGCAACAAAATACGGCCCCGCCAATGAGAATTGGCGGGGCCGTTTTCATTTGAAGCCATCGCACACCTGGAAGCACAAGCAATCAACGCGGCCACACCAACCCACTTTATATGTCCTTATAAAACTTCATCGGCCCCCATTCCCTTTCGGAAACTTGCACTATTGCTACGAAAAACACTTACAAACCAGAAAAACGAAAACCCACCAAACAAACACAACCAACATAAATCAAAAAAAACGGCCCCACCAGTTCTCATGGCGAAGCCGTTTATTCAGGTGTTCATGATTGCACTCGGCATTCATGAACACGAACTGTAATCAAGGAAGCTTGCCGCCACCCAGACTGTCCAGACCACCGGTTCCTTTTTTGTTTGTAGAACGCTTTGTCCGAACTTTTTGCACCGTAGGCACAGCAGTATCCACAGTCATGGTCGGTACAGGAATCGTGCAGTCTGTATCAGGCGTCTGGCCGACTGCGGTTGCTGGAATATGAGGCTGAGTTTCTTGAGCCTTGGTTTCATCCCTATTAGACATTTTCAACTTCTCCCTAAGTAATTTTTTATTATCCGAAGCGCGACATTGTGGGTCAACTTCATCATTACCGCACAGAAAACATAGGCATTCCCAAACTAAAGATCCACCCACTATTAATCTCAAAGTATTACCTAAATTAAAAATACCTGTTCTTTACTCGGCAGACTTTGGCTACCCCGTCCACAAACGCACCTGTCGAGGATCGACGAAGAAAAAAGATAAATCGTCTATAGTCAATTGACCTGCATCATGCTTTGTTACATCTGCTACACCATTCATGATTTTTCCCCAACGCGACCAAAGGTCGCACCCGCAGGCTAGAGCGACAGGCGTATCATTGAGCCACTGCAACACCCCTTTTTGACCGCGGTCGGCAGGTACTGACCGAGGCACTTTTCCACTGCCGTGGGATGCAATGATGAGCAACCAGATTCCGGTACACGACGTCACTCCACCTGCCAGGAACGCGAACAACAGCGTCGACCTCTACGCCTCCAGGGAAAAAATCTACACCCGCGCCTTCACCGGCCTGTTCCGCAACTTGCGTATGACTGGCGGTGCCCTGTTGTTCCTGCTGTATTTCGGCACGGTGTGGTTGAACTGGGGCGGTCATCAGGCCGTCTGGTGGAACCTGCCGGAGCGCAAGTTCTTCATTTTCGGCGCCACCTTCTGGCCCCAGGACTTCATTCTGCTGTCCGGCATGTTGATCATCGCCGCGTTCGGCCTGTTCTTCATCACCGTGTACGCCGGCCGGGTCTGGTGCGGCTATACCTGCCCGCAAAGCGTCTGGACCTGGATCTTCATGTGGTGCGAAAAAGTCACCGAAGGTGACCGCAACCAACGCATCAAGCTAGACAAGGCGCCGATGAGCGCCAACAAGTTCCTGCGCAAACTCAGCAAACACACCATGTGGCTGCTGATCGGTTTCGTCACCGGCATGACTTTCGTCGGCTACTTCTCGCCGATCCGCGAACTGGTGTTCGACTTCTTCACCGGCCAGGCGGATGGCTGGTCGTACTTCTGGGTCGGTTTCTTCACCCTCGCCACTTACGGCAACGCCGGCTGGTTGCGCGAACAGGTGTGCATCTACATGTGCCCGTACGCACGCTTCCAGAGCGTGATGTTCGATAAGGACACCCTGATCGTTTCCTACGATCCGCGCCGTGGCGAAAGCCGTGGCCCGCGTAAAAAAGGCATCGACTACAAGGCCCAGGGCCTGGGTGACTGCATCGACTGCACCATGTGCGTCCAGGTCTGCCCGACCGGTATCGACATCCGTGACGGCCTGCAAATCGAATGCATCGGTTGCGCCGCCTGCATCGATGCCTGCGACGCCATCATGGACAAGATGGAATACCCGCGCGGGCTGATCAGCTACACCACCGAGCACAACCTGTCCGGGCAGAAAACCCATAAACTGCGCCCGCGCCTGATCGGCTATGCCGTGGTGCTGCTGGCGATGATCAGCTTGCTGGTGACGGCATTCTTCATGCGTGCGCTGGTGGGTTTCGATGTCAGCAAGGACCGCGTGCTGTACCGCGAAAACGCCGAAGGCCGGATCGAAAACGTCTACAGCCTGAAAATCATGAACAAGGACCAGCGCGACCATACCTACGTGCTCGAAGCCTCTGGCCTGCCGGATCTCAAATTGCAGGGCCGGCGCGAGATCAAGGTCGCGGCCGGCGAGATCGTCAGCCAGCCTGCCGAGCTGTCCGTCGCGCCGGAAAAACTGCCGTCGAGCACCAACGAGGTGAAATTCATCCTCAAGGATGCCGATGACGACAGCGTCCACATTGAAGCCAAGAGCCGGTTCATCGGCCCACAAATTCGTTGAGAGAACTGAACATGCCCGCAGCAACTGCCGCAAGCCCCTGGTACAAGCACCTTTGGCCGTGGATCATCATCGGGATCCTGGCCTGCTCGGTGGCCTTGACCTTGTCCATGGTGACCATCGCGGTGAACAACCCGGACAATCTGGTCAACGACAACTACTACGAGGCTGGCAAAGGCATCAACCGCTCCCTCGACCGTGAGCTGCTGGCCCAGACCCTGAAAATGCGCGCCAGCGTTCATCTCGATGGCGTGACCGGCGAGGTTGACCTGCGCTTGAGCGGCGAGAGCCAGCCCAAGACCCTGGAGCTGAACCTGATCTCGCCGACCCAGCCGGAAAAGGATCGCAAGATCACCCTGGCCCGCAGCGAAACCGAACAGGGCCGCTACATCGGCCAGTTGAGCGACAAGATCGAAGGCCGGCGTTTTATCGAGTTGCTCGGCACCCAGGACGAGCACATCTGGCGCATGTTCGAAGAAGAAATGGTCAGCCATGACAAGGATCTGCTGCTCGGCGACGAACCGTTGCAAGGTGCGGAAGACCTGAAGAAGTAAAGCCGCGCTTCGCGCATCGCGAGCAAGCTCGCTCCCACAGTTGATCAGCACCATGCTCAGATCCTGAGTACACCAACGATCCCTGTGGGAGCGAGCTTGCTCGCGATGAGGCCCTATCAGACGATAGAGATTCAGCAGTACCAGTGAATACTCCATGACCACCACCCCACTCCCCTGCTACCACTGCGCCCTGCCCGTCCCGTCCGGCAGTCGCTTCATCGCCGTCGTGCTCGGGGAGTCCCGCGAATTCTGCTGCCCGGGTTGCCAGGCCGTGGCCGAAGCCATTGTCGCCGGTGGCCTGGAAAGCTATTACCGGCACCGCAGCGAAGCCTCGGCCAACCCCGAAGCGCTGCCCGTGCAACTGGTGGACGAACTGGCGCTGTACGACCGCGCCGATGTGCAGCAGCCCTTTGTTCGCCACGAAGGCGAAATGGCGCAAATCACGCTGTTGATGGAAGGCATCAGCTGCGCGGCCTGCGGCTGGCTGATCGAAAAACATCTGCGCACCTTGCCGGCCGTGGCCGAAGCACGCCTGAACCTGTCCAACCATCGCCTGCACGTGCGCTGGGCCGACGGGCAATTACCGCTGAGCCAAATGCTCAGCGAACTGCGCCAGATCGGTTACGCCGCACACCCGTATCAGGCCGACCGCGCCTGCGAACAACTGGCCAGCGAAAACCGCCTGGCCCTGCGCCAGCTCGGGGTGGCCGGGCTGCTGTGGTTTCAGGCAATGATGGCAACCATGGCCACCTGGCCTGAATTCAACATCGATCTCAGCCCTGAAATGCACACCATCCTGCGCTGGGTCGCACTGTTCCTTACCACCCCGATCGTGTTCTACAGCTGCACGCCGTTCTTCAAAGGCGCCATGCGCGATCTGCGCACCCGCCACCTGACCATGGATGTTTCGGTGTCGCTGGCCATCGGCAGTGCCTACATCGCCGGGATCTGGACCTCGATCACCGGGGTCGGCGAACTGTATTTCGATGCCGTCGGCATGTTTGCCCTGTTCCTGCTGGCCGGGCGTTATCTGGAGCGGCGCGCCCGCGAGCGCACGGCTGCCGCCACTGCGCAGCTGGTGAATCTGCTGCCTGCCTCGTGTCTGCGACTGACACCCGACGGCCAGAGCGAACGCATTCTGCTCAGTGAACTGCGTGTCGGCGATCAAGTGCTGGTTCATCCGGGCGCCATTCTGCCGGCTGACGGCAAGATCCTCGACGGCCAGTCGAGTGTCGACGAGTCGCTGCTGACCGGCGAGTACCTGCCGCAACCCCGCACCCTCGGCGATGCGGTCACCGCCGGCACCCTGAACGTCGAAGGCGCACTGACCGTCGAGGTTCAGGCCCTGGGTCAGGACACTCGCCTCTCGGCCATCGTTCGCCTGCTCGATCGTGCCCAGGCCGAAAAACCGCGACTGGCGGAAATCGCCGACCGCGCCGCGCAATGGTTCCTGCTGTTGTCGCTGATTGCCGCCGCCGCGATTGGCCTGTTGTGGTGGGAGCTCGACTCATCGCGGGCATTCTGGATCGTGCTTGCGATGCTGGTGGCGACCTGCCCGTGCGCCTTGTCGCTGGCGACGCCGACCGCCCTCACTGCAGCCACCGGCACACTGCACAAACTCGGTCTGTTGCTGACCCGTGGTCATGTGCTGGAAGGCCTGAACCAGATCGACACGGTGATTTTCGACAAGACCGGCACCCTCACCGAAGGGCGCCTGGCGCTGCGTTCGATCCGCCCCCTCGGCGCGCTCGACAGCGATCAATGCCTGAGCCTCGCCGCCGCCTTGGAAAACCGCTCCGAACACCCGATCGCCCGTGCTTTCGGTCGTGCGCCGATGGCTGCCGAAGAAGTCCACAGCAGCCCGGGTCTTGGCCTGGAGGGCCTGGTTGACGGGCGACGCCTGCGCATCGGCCAACCTCGCTTCGTCTGCGAACTCAGCTGCGCCGTGGTGCCGTCGATGCCCGAAGAAGCCGGCCAATGGCTGCTGCTCGGCGACAGCCAGGGACCGCTGGCCTGGCTCGTCCTCGATGATCGCTTGCGTGCCGATGCGCCCGCGTTGCTGGCCGCGTGCAAGGCGCGTGGCTGGCGCACGCTGTTGTTGTCCGGCGACAGCTCGCCGATGGTCGCCAGCGTGGCGGCGGAACTGGGCATTGATGAAGCCCGTGGCGGCTTGCGTCCGGACGACAAACTGCAGGTCCTGCAACAACTGCACAAGGAAGGTCGCAAGGTGTTGATGCTGGGGGACGGGGTCAATGACGTGCCAGTGCTGGCGGCGGCGGATATCAGCGTCGCCATGGGCTCGGCCACGGACCTGGCAAAGACCAGTGCCGACGCCGTGCTGTTGTCCAACCGCCTCGACGCGCTGGTGCAAGCCTTCAGCCTGGCGCGGCGCACCCGCCGGGTCATTATCGAGAACCTGCTGTGGGCAGGGCTGTACAATGGCCTCATGCTGCCCTTCGCCGCCCTCGGCTGGATCACTCCGGTCTGGGCAGCGGTGGGCATGTCGATCAGTTCGTTGACCGTGGTGTTGAACGCGCTGCGCCTGACTCGCATGCCGAGCGCGCCCACCCCAGGCACCACGCCAGAAACCCGCCCGCTGCCGGCCTGAGCCGCGCGGGCATGGAGTCCAGATGCCAGCTCTATACGTGATGATTCCCGCTGCGCTGCTGATCGTGGCCATCGCCGTCTATATCTTCTTCTGGGCGGTCGACAGCGGTCAGTACGACGACCTCGACGGCCCGGCCCACAGTATCCTGTTCGACGACCAGGACCCGAACCACACCGCCGCCGTCGATGAAGCCAGCGGTCAACCGGCCAAACCGCAAGACAAGGCACCGCCCCATGCTTGAGTTGGCGCCCCTGCTGGTGTCTGCAGTGATCCTCGGCTTGCTCGGTGGCGGCCATTGCCTGGGCATGTGCGGCGGCTTGATGGGCGCGCTGACCCTGGCGATTCCCAAGGAACAACGCAGCCGCCGCTTTCGCTTGCTGCTGGCCTACAACCTGGGACGGATTCTGAGTTATGCCTGCGCCGGTCTGCTGATCGGCCTGGCCGGATGGGCCGTGGCCAGCAGCCCGGCGGCGATGTTCCTGCGCATCCTCGCCGGGTTGCTGCTGATTGCCATGGGCCTGTACCTGGCCGGCTGGTGGAGCGGCCTGACCCGTATCGAAAGTCTCGGTCGAGGCCTGTGGCGGCACATCCAGCCAGTCGCCAACCGCTTGCTGCCGGTGTCGAGCGTGCCGCGTGCGCTGCTGCTGGGTGCGCTCTGGGGCTGGCTGCCGTGCGGTCTGGTTTACAGCACCTTGCTGTGGTCGGCCAGCCAGGGCAACGCGCTGGACAGCGCATTGTTGATGCTCGCGTTCGGGCTCGGCACCTGGCCGGTGCTGCTGGCGACAGGCCTTGCCGCCGAGCGCATCACCGCACTGTTGCGCAAGCGCAGCGTACGGATGGCGGGCGGATTGCTGGTGATGCTGTTCGGCATCTGGACCTTGCCGGGACCGCATCAGCATTGGCTCATGGGGCACTAGATCGGCGGCGCCCCCATCGCGGGCAAGCCCGCTCCCACAGGGATCTCTGTCGTTCACGAAGAATCTGTCCGGCACATATTCTGTGGGCCGGGGGAATGCCCGCATGATGCTCGACGCCATTCGTTGGGACACCGATCTGATCCGCCGTTATGACCTGGCGGGACCCCGCTACACCTCGTACCCGACCGCCGTGCAATTCAACAGCCAGGTCGGCACCTTTGACCTGCTTCATGCCCTGCGCGACAGCCGCAAGGCTCAACGCCCGTTGTCGCTGTACGTGCACGTGCCGTTCTGCGCGAACATTTGCTATTACTGCGCCTGCAACAAGGTCATCACCAAGGATCGCGGCCGGGCGCAGCCGTATTTGCAGCGCCTGGAACAGGAAATCCAGTTGATCGCCTGCCACCTCGACCCCACGCAGAAAGTCGAGCAACTGCATTTCGGTGGCGGCACGCCGACCTTTCTCAGCCACGACGAACTGCGCCAGTTGATGGCGCATTTGCGCAAACACTTCAATTTGCTGGACGACGACTCCGGCGACTACGGCATCGAGATCGACCCGCGCGAGGCCGACTGGTCGACCATGGGCCTGCTGCGCGAACTGGGTTTCAATCGGGTCAGTATCGGCCTGCAAGACCTCGACCCGGCGGTTCAGCGAGCGGTCAATCGTCTGCAAAGCCTGGAAGAAACCCGCGCGGTGATTGACGCCGCCCGCACCTTGCAATTTCGCTCGATCAACATCGACCTGATCTACGGACTGCCGAAACAGACGCCGGAAAACTTCGCCCGCACCGTCGAAGAGGTCATCCACCTGCAACCGGACAGGTTGTCGGTGTTCAACTACGCCCACCTGCCGGAACGCTTCATGCCGCAGCGGCGCATCAACAGCAATGAATTGCCGACACCCGCRCAGAAACTGGAAATGCTGCAGCGCACCATCGAGCAACTGATCACGGCCGGCTACCGCTACATCGGCATGGACCACTTCGCCCTGCCTGACGATGAGCTGGCGATTGCCCAGGAAGAATCGACCCTGCAACGCAATTTCCAGGGCTACACCACACACGGTCATTGCGATTTGATCGGCCTCGGCGTCTCGGCGATCAGCCAGATCGGCGATCTGTATTGCCAGAACAGCAGTGACCTGACCGGGTACCAGAACGCCCTTGCATCAATGCAACTGGCCACCAGCCGTGGCCTGCTGTGCAATGCCGATGACCGCCTGCGGCGCGCGGTCATTCAGCAATTGATCTGCAATTTCAGTCTCGAATTCGCCGGCATCGAACAAGCCTTCAACATCGATTTCCAGGGCTATTTCGGCGATCTCTGGCCCCAACTGCAAGACATGGCCAAAGACGGGTTGATTGAACTCGATCGAGACAGAATCACTATCCTGCCCGCCGGGCGACTGTTGGTGCGCTCGGTGTGCATGGTGTTCGACGCGTACCTGGAGCAACACAGCCGGCAACGGTTTTCACGGGTGATCTAGAGCGCTGCGACAAAAGCGCCACAGGCTGGCCTCAATGTCCTCGGGTGAGTTACCCTTACGTCTTATGTGTGAATTCCCACAAGGATTGAAGAAATGTCCGAGCCAGTAAAACTGCGCGCTCATAATCAAGCCCATTGCAAGGATTGCAGCCTGGCCCCTCTTTGCCTGCCACTTTCGCTGAACCTGGAAGACATGGACGCGCTGGACGAAATCGTCAAACGTGGCCGGCCGCTGAAAAAAGGCGAATTTCTGTTCCGTCAGGGCGATACCTTCGATTCTGTCTACGCAGTCCGTTCTKGCGCCCTCAAGACTTTCAGCCTGAGCGACACCGGTGAAGAACAGCTCACCGGTTTCCACCTGCCCAGCGAACTGGTCGGCCTGTCGGGCATGGACACCGAAAAGCACCCGGTGTCGGCACAAGCCCTGGAAACCACTTCGGTGTGTGAAATTCCTTTCGAACGCCTCGACGAACTGGCCCTGCAATTGCCGCAGTTGCGCCGTCAGCTGATGCGGGTGATGAGTCGTGAGATCCGTGACGATCAGCAGATGATGCTGCTGTTGTCGAAGAAGACGGCCGACGAACGCATCGCCACCTTCCTGGTCAACCTCTCGGCACGTTTCCGCGCCCGGGGCTTTTCCGCCAATCAGTTCCGCCTGAGCATGTCGCGCAACGAAATCGGCAACTACCTGGGCCTGGCGGTGGAGACCGTGTCCCGCGTCTTCACACGCTTCCAGCAAAACGAACTGATTGCGGCAGAAGGCAAGGAAATCCGGATTATTGACCCGATCCAGCTTTGTGCCCTGGCCGGCGGCTCCCTGGAAAGTTGAAACAAACCGTTGCGGCTGCGCGAAACGGTTCAGCCGCCGTTATACTGAGTCGTTTGCAGCCCTGCCAGGATTCTTCGACTATGGCCTTCGACTCCTTCGACATCAAATCCCTCATCCGCCCTGTCATCGACTTCCCGAAGCCGGGAGTGATCTTTCGCGACATCACCCCGCTGTTCCAGTCGCCCACGGCCCTGCGCCTGGTGATGGACAGCTTCGCCCACCGTTACGTCGAGGCTGACTTCACCCACGTCGGCGCTATGGACGCCCGTGGCTTCCTGATCGGTTCGGTACTGGCCTATCAGTTGAACAAGCCGCTGGTGCTGTTTCGCAAGCAAGGCAAGTTGCCCGCTGACGTGCTGGCCGAGGGCTATGCGACCGAATACGGCGAAGCCTTCCTGGAAGTGCACGCCGACAGCCTGTGCGAGGGGGATTCGGTGGTGATGTTCGATGACCTGATCGCGACCGGCGGCACCCTGATTGCCGCCGCCAACCTGATCCGTCGCATGGGCGCCCGGGTGCATGAAGCGGCGGCGATTATCGATCTGCCGGAACTGGGTGGCTCGCAGCGCCTGGAGGACATGGGTATTCCTACGTTTTGCCTGACGCAGTTTGCCCTTTCCGATAAGTAAGCGGCGTCTTAGCTGACGTCATCGCGGGCAAGCCCGCTCCCACAGTTTTCTTTGTCATGCACAAAACTTGTGTACGCCGCAGTTCCCTGTGGGAGCGGGCTTGCCCGCGATGRCGTCAGTGGCAACACCACTAAACTCAAGATCGACTCAAAGCCCCATCTGCTTGCTGATGATCTCGTTCATCACTTCCCGCGTCCCGCCGCCAATCGACAGGATCCGGTTGTCGCGGTACAGCCGCTCCACCAGGCTCTCGCGCATATAACCCAGCCCACCGAGTATCTGCACCGCATCGGTGACGATCCGGTCTGCGGTATCCGTCGCAAAATTCTTGGCCATGGAAATCTCCTTGATCACGCTCTGCCCCGCCGCCATCTTCGCGGCCTGGCGGTAAGTGAACTCCCGGGACACTTCCAGCGCGGTCGCCATCTCGGCGAGGCGATGCTTGATCACCTGAAACTTGCCGATCGGTTTGCCAAAGGCTTCGCGCTGGCGCGCCCACTTCAGGCTCTCCTCCAGCGCCAGCTGTGCGGTCATGTTGGCCATCAGCGCCAAGGCCAGGCGTTCGCTCTGGAAGTTGCCCATGATGCAGGCAAAGCCCATGTTCTCGGCGCCGATCAGGTTTCCTGCAGGCACCCGGCAATCATCGAAGAACAATTCGGCCGTGTCTGAGGCCCACCAGCCCATTTTCTTCAGTTGCCGCCCTACGGTGAAACCGGGCGTGCCCTTCTCGATCAGTAACAGGCTGATGCCACCGAAACCTGGCTCGCCCGTTCGCACCGCGACGGTATAGAAATCCGCGCGCACACCGCTGGTAATAAAGGTCTTGCTGCCACTGACCCGGTAGAAATCGCCATCGCGCATGGCACGGGTTTGCAGGTTGGCGACGTCGGAGCCGCCGCCGGGCTCGGTAATGGCCAGGGCGCTGATCTTCTCTCCCGACAGCACCTGCGGCAGCACACGATCACGCACTTCGGGCCGGGCCCACTTGAGAACGGGCGGCAAGCCGATATCCAGCGAGCCCAGGCCGGCAACCAACCCGCCTGAGCCGCAGCGCATCAACTCTTCACTGGCGGCCACCTTGGCGAACAGATCCCCTTCGTGGCTGCCTCCGTAAGCCTCCGGGTACCCGATGCCGAGAATCCCCGCTGCGCCGGCCTTGAGGTAGAGCTCACGAGGAAAGCTTTCGGCTTCTTCCCACTGCTCGATATCAGGAAGTATCTCGCGCTCGACGAAACGTCTGACGCTGTCGCGGACCAATTGGTGGCTGGGGTCGAAGTATTCCTGAAAGGCAGACATCGGCGAGCTCCACTGAAGGGGTCAGTGAAGTTAACCGAGCGCTTGCTTGGTTTTCAATAGAATTGTGAAACCGCGTCGCCTGCATCGCGAGCAAGCTCGCTCCCACATTGGTTTTGTGTACGCCGCAATACCCTGTGGGAGCGAGCTTGCTCCGGGCGGCGATCCGACGATGGCGTCGGGCCGAACAACACAAATTACAAAGTGATCGGCTTACGCCCGGCAAACGAATGCGCCAGCGTCCCGCCATCCACCAGCTCCAGCTCGCCACCCAGCGGCACACCATGGGCGATACGCGAGGCGATCAGGCCTTTGTTGCTGAGCAATTGGGCGATGTAGTGCGCGGTGGCTTCACCTTCCACGGTCGGGTTGGTGGCCAGGATGACTTCGGTGAAAGTGCCGGCTTCTTCGATCCGTGCCATCAATTGCGGAATGCCGATGGCTTCCGGCCCCAGACCGTCGAGCGGCGACAGATGCCCCTTGAGCACGAAATAACGCCCGCGGAAACCAGTCTGCTCCACCGCATAGACGTCCATCGGGCCTTCCACCACGCAGAGCAAGGTGTCGTCGCGACGGGTATCGGCGCATTGCGGGCAGAGATCATCTTCGGTCAGCGTACGGCACAAGCGGCAGTGACCGACCCCTTCCATGGCCTGGCTCAGGGCCAGCGCCAGTCGTGAGCCGCCACTGCGGTCACGCTCGAGCAACTGCAACGCCATGCGCTGAGCGGTTTTCTGACCCACACCGGGCAAAATTCGCAGGGCGTCGATCAGTTGGCGAATCAAAGGGCTGAAGCTCATGGTGGAAAAGTCCGACAAAACAACGAGACGCGGTTTATACCCGCGCCCCGGTTGAGCGTCAAATTGCAGCGTCAATTACTCAGTCACGGGCAACCCGAACCACCAATTTACCGAAGTTGCGCCCTTCCAGCATGCCGATGAACGCATCAGGCGCCTGCTCCAGGCCATCGACCACGTCTTCGCGGAACTTCACCTTGCCATCGCGTACCCAGGGCGCCATGGCACTGAGGAATTCCGGCTGGCGATCACCATAGTCATCGAACACGATGAAGCCCTGGATGCGCACCCGCTTGGTCAACAGTGTGCGCTGCAACAGTGGCAGGCGATCCGGCCCGCTCGGCGCTTCATAGGCGTTATAGGAGGCAATCAGGCCGCAGAGTGGAATCCGCGCCTTGGGATTGAGCAACGGCACTACGGCGTCAAATACCTTGCCGCCGACGTTTTCATAGTAGATATCGACCCCCTTGGGACAGGCCTGCGCCAGCTCGTCAGCAAAGTCCGGGCTCCTGTGGTCGATGCAGGCATCGAAACCCAACTCTTCGACCACATAACGGCACTTTTTCGCTCCACCCGCCACACCGACCACGCGCAAGCCCTTGATCTTCGCCACCTGGCCGACCACCGAGCCCACCGCGCCGGAGGCCGCTGCAACCACCAGGGTTTCGCCGGCCTTCGGCTGGCCGATGTCCATCAGGCCCATGTACGCGGTCATGCCCGGCATACCCAGTACCCCAAGGGCCATCGAAGCACTTGGCAGCCCCGACGGCACCGGGATGATGCTGCGCCCGTCATTGATGCTGTGGCTCTGCCAACCGGTGGCACCGACCACCAGATCACCTTCCTGAAACTTCGGATTGAGCGAGCGCTCGACCCGGCTGACAGCGCCGCCGGTCATGACTTCGCCAATTTCCACCGGTGCTGCGTAGGACGGTGCGTCACTCATGCGTCCGCGCATGTAGGGATCCAGCGACAGGAAAACGGTCTTGAGCAGCACCTGACCGTCGGCCAGATCCGGCAGCGCCACCCGCTCCATGCGGAAGTTTTCCGGCGTTGGCGCGCCTATCGGACGTGAAGCCAGGACAATGCGTTGATTGAGGGGCATGGGGTCGGACATGGCAGCGTCTCCTGTGATCGATGGAACTCGGTGATATAGGGAGCAGACCTTTGTGGCGGTATGGCGTTCGATGTTTATTCAGTTGCACCTGGGCGACTTCATCGCGGGCAAGTCGAATCGTCGCACCGCCGCTCCCACAGKGGATTTGTGTACGGCGAGAATCCMCTGTGGGAGCGGCGGTGCGACGATTCGACTTGCCCGCGATGACGGCATTTCAAACACCACATTTCCAATGCCAGAAACAAAAATGCCAGGCGTTATGCCTGGCATTTTTGTAACTCATCTGCCGCCTGAAGGCGAATCAGAATGGCAGTTTCATGCCCGGCGGCAGTTGCATGCCGGCAGTCATGCTGCCCATCTTGTCCTGGCTGTTGGCTTCGATCTTGCGCACGGCATCGTTGACCGCGGATGCGATGACCGCTTCGAGCATTTCCTTGTCGTCTTCGCTCATGCCTTCGACCAGGCTTGGGTCGATGGTCACGCTCTTGACGTCATGACGACCGGTCATCACCACGGTGACCATATCGCCACCGGCCTTACCGGTGACTTCGGCGTTGGCCAGTTCTTCCTGCATCTTGGCCATTTTTTCCTGCATCTGCTGCGCCTGCTTCATCAGGCCGGCCATGCCACCTTTCATCATGGTAATCACCTCAAAAGTACTTGGATTAAAACAGCGCCCGGCCCATGCGGCCAAACGCCTTCAGTTATTAGCCCTGAGTGACCAGGGCGTCGACAGGTTCAATAGTATCGTTACGGACCACCGCACCGAACTGCTGCATCATTTGCTGGATGAACGGATCACCGTGGATCGATTCCTCCGCCTCGCGCTGACGGTTGACGCGGCGGCGCGAAGCCGCTTGTGCCGGGGTTTCCTGCTCTGGCTTGATCAGCTCGATGCTCAGGGTCAGTGTGCGCTGATGATACTGGTTCAGCGCATCGTTCAGGCGACGCTGCTGAGTGGCGTTGAACAAGGCACTGTGGGCCGGGTCCAGGTGCATCAGCCAATTGTCGCCATCCACCGCGATCAGCGTGCAGTTGGCGGCGATACTGCCGGTCATGCCGGAGATCGGCAATTTCGGGAACAGCTCCAGCCATTGCAGGGCCAGACCGGTGGCCGGCATTGCCGCGGGCTCAGGCTCGGGCTCCGGAACCGGGTCGGCGGCATGCTCGCTGGCCAGCTCGTCGAGGTAACTGTAGGCCGAATCCATGTCCGGCTCGATGTAATCCTCGTCCAGCGGCGGCTCGTCATCCAGATCCATGCCCGGCGTCGCGACATCGACGTCGGCCACCGAAGGTTCCGGGATCGGCGCGGCAGCCCATTCAGGCGCGTCCGGCACCACGCTGTCCGGCGTCGGCAACGGCATCGGCGGTAATTCGGGTTGTTCGCTGGCAGTTTCCAGCACCGGCTCCACCGCCGGTTGCTGAACGGGCGCCGGCTCGACCGGGTCATTCCACGGCAGGTCGACCACCTCTTCGACCACGACCGCTTCAACCACAGGCGCAGGTTCTGGCACAACGGCCGGCGCTACCGGTTCCGGTGCAGATGCAGGCGCCGCCACTGGCGCAGCCGCTATCGGTGCAACGGCCGCAGCAACTACCGGCGCAACAACCGGCGCGGCAGCCACTGAGTTTGCGGAATCAACTGTGGCCTGGCTGATCCCCACTGGCTTTAGCGGTTGCCTCGGGGCATCCGCGGTGTCTGCAGGCCGGAACGCCAGCATCCGCAGCAGCACCATTTCAAAACCGCCCCGGGGATCCGGCGCCAGCGGCAGGTCGCGGCGGCCGATCAGGCCCATCTGGTAGTAGAACTGCACGTCTTCGGCCGGCAACGCCTGGGCCAGCGCCAGCACGCGATCACGGTCGCCGTGACCGTTATCGACGCCTTCCGGCAAGGCCTGGGCGATGGCAACGCGGTGCAGCACATTGAGAATTTCCGAAAGCACGCCATTCCAGTCCGGGCCTTGCTCGGCCAGGTGGCGGACGGCTTCGAGCAACGCCTTGGCATCGCCTTCGATCAGCGCATGCAGGACGTCGTAGACCTGCCCGTGATCGAGGGTCCCGAGCATCGCCCGCACGTCGGCGGCCGTGACCTTGCCCTCACCGAAGGCAATCGCCTGGTCGGTCAGGCTCATGGCATCACGCATCGACCCATCGGCGGCGCGGCCCAGCAGCCACAGTGCATCGTCTTCGAACGGCACGTTCTCGACACCCAGAACATGGGTCAAGTGCTCGACCACGCGTTCCGGCGTCATGTTCTTCAGGGAGAACTGCAGGCACCGCGACAGAATCGTTGCAGGAAGTTTCTGCGGGTCGGTGGTGGCCAGGATGAACTTGACGTAGGGTGGCGGTTCCTCGAGGGTTTTGAGCAGCGCGTTGAAGGAATGGCTGGAGAGCATGTGCACTTCGTCGATCAGGTAGACCTTGAAGCGCCCGCGGCTCGGGGCGTACTGCACGTTGTCGAGCAACTCGCGGGTGTCTTCGACCTTGGTGCGGCTCGCGGCGTCGATCTCGATCAGGTCGACAAAGCGGCCTTCGTCGATTTCGCGACACACCGAGCATTCACCGCAAGGGGTCGAAGTGATACCTGTTTCGCAGTTAAGGCATTTGGCAATGATCCGCGCGATGGTGGTCTTGCCGACCCCCCGGGTACCGGTAAACAGGTACGCGTGGTGCAGCCGCTGGCTGTCCAAGGCATTGATCAGAGCCTTGAGCACATGGGTCTGGCCGACCATTTCGCGGAACGAGCGCGGACGCCATTTACGTGCAAGAACCTGATAACTCATCGAAAACCGTCGCAGCGAAGGAAGCAGAAGCGCCTAATGCTAGCGGAGCAAGGCACAAATTGCATCCGGTGCGCTCGTGTATTGTGGCTAAGCTGCACATCGGGGGCTATTAACGGAGTGGTTTATGCGGCTGGCCTTGGGGGCATTGCTGTTGATCAGCCTGGACAGCGTGGCGGCGCAAGCGCCGCTACGTTTCGTGATATCCGACAGCTGGACCATGCCCATGGTGCAACTTGAACAGGACAAACCGACCCAGGGCATCCTGTATGACGTGATGCTCAGCCTCGCGACTCAGGTCGGCGTACCGGCCGAATTCCATGTATTGCCCCGCGCACGGGTGCAAAACGCCATGGAGCAAGGCGAGGTCGATGTCCGCTGTTATGCCGCGCAATCGTGGCTGCCCAATCAGTCTGGCGATTATCTCTGGAGCATCCCGCTCTTTACCCAGCCCGACCTGTTGATCACCCGGAATGCACACCCCACCGCTGTGAACCCGGCGGAATTGCCAGATCAGTCCATCGGCACCGTGCTGGGCTACAGCTACCCGACCCTGCAACCGCTGTTCGACGCCGGCCAGCTGTATCGCGACGACGCACGCAATCAGGAACTGGTGCTGGAAAAACTCCTCGCCGGCCGCAACCGCTATGCCGTCAGCAATCAATGGAGCCTGGACTGGTTCAATCAGCGCCTGCTGCCGGACCAACAGCTGCACAGCGTGGCGGTGCTGCAGGAGCAGAACGTCGGTTGCTACGTACGCAACGACCCGCAAGTGCCGGTGCAGCGCATTCTGCGCACCCTGGTACAGATGAAAATGTCCGGGGAGATCGATGCGATTGTTCGGTTGTATATCGGTGGCGAGCCTGCGGCTGTGGATAAACTGCAAACGACGAAAAACCGCCCCGGACAAGATCCTGGCAGCTAGCGAAAGTCTGTTTTCAGATAAATAACACGAGAGAACACTCGCGTGGCGTTAAGGTGGTAACCCCACCAGCCACACCCCGGCACACAATGTCACCGCTGCGGCTGCTCCCTTCCAGGCCTGACCGGGTTCACGGTTGATCGTTGCGGGGGGACCGATGGGGTCACCATAACGACACTCACCTGTCGGCGAGCCGCGCCATTGTACCTATCTGAGGCGAAGTTACAACCGTTGGTTTCGGATTAAAAATATGAGGGGGTTCAAGCACTTGCTATTGCGCCTGCAGCACCTCATCCGCCCTGCCGCCCGCCTGCTGAATCACCAGATGAATAAAGTGCAGCTTGGCAATGACCGCAGGCGGCAGGACGAACGGATAGAAATCCGGCTGCCCCATGCTGCGCGATAGCTCGTTGAGCATGCCGGCCAATTCGATCCACGCATTGACGAACGACAGAAATGCCGCGCCATCGGGATGCTGCGGATCGTAGAGGGTATCCAACGGAAACGGCTGATAGTCGAAGTCCATGTCCCGGGCGCTCATACCGAAGCCCAGCGCGGTGTCCACCGCATCCATCATGTGCAGGTAATGCGCCCAGGTTTCCGCCCAGTCTTCCCACGGGTGCATGGTGGCGTAGGCGCTGACGTAGTACTGCTGCCAGTCAAGCGGCGCGCTCTGCTGATAATGCCGCTCGAGGGCTTCGGCATAGCTGGCGCGCTCATCGCCGAACAATCCGCGAAAAGGCTCCAGCCACTGGCTATTGGCGATCAATCGATCCCAGTAGTAGTGCCCGACTTCATGACGGAAATGCCCGAGCAACGTGCGATAGGGTTCGTGCATTTGCACCCGCACCTGCTCGCGGTGCGCGTCGTCGGCTTCCTTGATATCAAGGGTGATCAGGCCATTGGCGTGTCCGGTGGTCGGCGGTTTGCCTTTGAGGTCCGCGCCGATGAAATCGAAGGCAAGGCCCGTCTCTTCATCGACGGTTTTGGGAATCACCTGCAACCCCAGGGTGAGCAGTTGCGCGACCAGACGCCGCTTGGCGGTTTCCACCTTGCGCCAGCGCTCGTGGTTGTCGGCTATCGACAGATCAGGAATGGTGCGATTGAGGCTGCAGGCAATGCACAAGACGTCATGGTCATTGGCTGGCAGCAACCAATTACAGGCCGCCGGGGAGTCGAGGTTGGCGCAGCGTCGAAACAGGCCGGCCCCGGGATCGGCATCCAGCAGCCAGGTGCCCGCTTGCACACCCGGTTGCAGCGCAGACAAGCGACTCTGCTCCGGCTGATAGCCCAACGCAGCCGAACAGGCCAGGCACTGGCTGTTGCGAAAGAACAGCGACTGCCCGCAACGACAGGACCAGATTTTGCTGTTGCGCGAGCTTTCGGCCGTGAACGGCGCGGCGATGCGCGAGCTGAGCTGCTCGAAAAAACGGTACATGGCGATCTCTCCCTGAGGCTTGCAGAGACTAGATCATTTCCAAAGGAGGATCGTTCCCAGGTCGAACGCAACACCTGTAGGAGCGAGCCTGCTCGCGATGGAGTGTCAGTCGACATCAATGCGCCTGATCCACCATCGCGAGCAGGCTCGCTCCTACAGGTTGAATTACTACTCAATCTACCTTGCCGTACCCGCGCAATGTTTCAACAAACGCCTCTTCATCCAGCACTTTCAGCCCCAGCTCATTGGCCTTGGTCAACTTCGACCCGGCACCCGGCCCAGCCACCACGCAATGGGTCTTGGCCGACACCGAGCCCGCTACCTTGGCCCCCAGGCTTTCAAGTTTGTCCTTGGCCACATCGCGGCTCATCAGCTCCAGCGAGCCGGTCAGCACCCAGGTCTGCCCGGCCAGCGGCAAGCCTTCGACGACCTTCTTCTCGCTCTGCCAGTGCATGCCGAAATCGGCCAGTTGTTTCTCGGCCGCTTCGGCCAATTGGCGATTTTCTTCGACCGCAAAGAACTCGCGCACCGAATTGGCCTGTTTCTCTGGCAGCGCCTGACGCATGTCCAGCCAATCTGCACTGATCACCGCCTGCAGCGAGCCGAACTTGTCTGCCAGTTTCTGCGCCCCGCCCGGACCGACCGACGGAATATGCAGCTTGTCGAGGAAACCGCCCAACGTGGTGCTCGCGGCAAATTCGGCACCCAACTCGCCCTGATCCTGAATCTGCATGCCATGCCTGAGCAAATCGGCGATCACCTGCCGGTTATGCGCGTCCTCGAAGAAACTGTGGATCTCGTACGCGACTTCCAGCCCGACGTCCGGCAAGTACGTCAGCACCTGTGGCAAGGCCTGCTGCACCCGTTCCAGCGAGCCCAGGGAGCGCGCCAGGACCTTGGCCGTCTCCTCGCCGACATCGGGAATCCCGAGGGCGTAGATGAACCGCGCCAGGCTCGGCTTCTTGCTGTCTTCGATGGCGCCGAGCAGGTTCTTGCTCGACAGCTCGGCAAAGCCTTCCAGGTCGACGATCTGCTCGAAAGTCAGGGCGTACAGATCGGCCGGCGAACTCACCAGGCCTTCGTCGACCAGTTGCTCGACGCTCTTCTCGCCCAGGCCTTCGATGTCCATGGCGCGACGGGAAACGAAGTGAATGATGGCCTGCTTGAGTTGTGCGCCGCAGGCCAGGCGACCGACGCAGCGATACACCGCACCTTCGCTGACTGTCTCGCGACCCTTGCTGCGCTTGATCAGCTGCGTGCGCTCGACATGGGAACCGCACACCGGGCACTGCTCGGGAATCTGCACCGGCCGGGCGTTTTCCGGACGACGCTCCATGACCACTTGAACCACTTGCGGAATCACGTCACCGGCGCGGCGGATGATCACCGTGTCGCCGATCATCAGGCCCAGACGCGCGACTTCGTCCATGTTGTGCAGCGTGGCGTTGGCCACCGTGACACCCGCGACCTTGACCGGTTTCAGACGCGCCACCGGCGTCACCGCCCCGGTGCGGCCGACCTGAAACTCCACATCGAGCAGTTCGGTGAGTTCTTCCATTGCCGGGAATTTGTGGGCGATGGCCCAACGCGGCTCACGGGCGCGAAAACCCAGTTCGCGCTGGGAGGCAATGCTGTTGACCTTGAACACCACGCCGTCGATTTCATACGGCAGCGCACTACGACGCTCACCGATGTCGCGGTAGTAATCCAGGCACTCGGCGATGCCGTGCGCCAGTTTCAGCTCATGGCTGATCGGCATGCCCCAGGCCTGGAGTTGCTGCAAATTGCCGATGTGCGTATCGGCAATGTCCGCCGACACCTGGCCGATACCGTAGCAGCAGAATTCCAATGGGCGATTGGCGGTGATCTTCGAATCCAGCTGGCGCAAACTGCCCGCCGCTGCATTGCGCGGGTTGGCGAAGGTCTTGCCGCCGACTTCCAGCTGCGTGGCGTTGAGCCGTTCGAAACCGGCCTTGGACATGAACACTTCGCCGCGCACTTCCAGGGTCGCCGGCCAACCGGTGCCGTGCAGCTTGAGCGGGATGTTGCGTACGGTGCGCACGTTGACGCTGATGTCTTCGCCGGTGGTGCCATCGCCGCGGGTCGCGCCGCGCACCAGGACGCCATCCTGATACAGCAGGCTGACGGCCAGGCCATCGAGCTTGGGCTCACAGCTGTACTCGACTGTCGCGCCGCCACCGAACAGGTCGCCGGCCGGCAGGTCCAGGCCTTCGGTCACCCGGCGGTCGAACTCACGCATGTCGGTTTCTTCGAAGGCGTTGCCGAGGCTGAGCATCGGCACTTCGTGACGCACCTGGGTAAACGCCGACAGCGCTGCGCTGCCCACTCGCTGGGTTGGCGAGTCACTGGTGATCAGTTCTGGATTGGCCGCTTCCAGAGTCTTGAGCTCGTTGAACAAGCGGTCGTATTCGGCGTCCGGAATGCTCGGCTCGTCGAGCACGTGGTAACGATAGTTGTGCTGATCCAGCTCAGCGCGCAGCTCTAAAATACGGTTCTTGGCGGCGGTCATGGGTGTTCTCTCATAATCGAGTAGGAGGCGGATTTACATCCGCCGTCCTCTCACACCACCGTACGTACGGTTCCGTATACGGCGGTTCAGGTTAAGCGGTTAAGCCGGGTTATCGTGTCCAGTATTGAGACCAGCCCGAGTCGATCCCAGAGTTTCTTCGGCAGCGCCTGATTCATATGGGGTGCTCCCGAATTCCACCAAGGGCCTCGACCGTTGAATGCTGAGTGAC